>QKGI01000139.1 GCA_003250475.1 Bacteroidota bacterium
GCAGATGGTTGACAGGCTTGTTAACACCCAGCGCAGGGAGATAACGATTGATTACATCCAGAAGGTGGTGTGCGAATATTACAAGATACCTGTTGACCAGATGCAGGGCAAAACGCGCAAGCGCGAGATAGTACAGGCAAGACAGGTCTCAATGTATTTCTCAAAAAGCCTTACCAAAGCCTCACTGGCAAGCATAGGCTCATCTATCGGAGGAAAGGACCATGCCACCGTACTGCATGCCTGCAAGACTGTTAACAACCTCATTGACACTGACCGGCATTTCAGGAATCAGATCATTGAAATAGAAAAAAAGCTTAAGGTATGAATACCGGCACCGACTTTCTGAAAGAAGAGTTTTTCAGATTATATGGGGACAGGGACAAAGAGCCTGTCCTTTTTTATTCTCCGGGCAGGGTAAACCTCATCGGTGAGCATACTGACTATAACGGGGGTTATGTATTCCCCTGCGCCCTCGATTTCGGCACATCACTCCTGGTACGTACAACGGACCGGGCCGAGATAAAGCTTGCCAGCCTCAATTTTACGGGAGGAATTGCGATTCAGGTAGCCCTGAATTATCTGCCGATACCGGGAAGCTGGACAAACTACCCGGTAGGTGTCATAAATGAGTTTGCCAGCCAGGGAATTGGTGCACCGGGCATGGAGATGCTTTTCTACGGTGATATACCAAATGGGGCGGGACTCTCCTCTTCCGCATCAATAGAGATGGCGACGGCCGTTGCTGTCAATGACCTTACCGGAGCCGGTCTCAGCATGATCGACCTCGTTAAAATGGGCCAGAAAGCCGAGAACGGTTTTGTCGGGATGAACTGCGGTATTATGGATCAGTTTGCCGTGGGTTTCGGAATGAAAGATCATGCCATCAACCTCAACTGTGATACGCTGGAATACAGATATGCGCCGGTAAAACTGGTTAAACACAGGCTGATAATAACAAATACGAACAAGAGGCGGGGACTTACCGATTCAAAATATAACGAAAGACGCGCTGAGTGTGAGAAGGCAGTTGAACTCATCTCCTGCCATCATCCTTTACGAAACCTGAGCGAGCTTGATGTCAACGACCTCCGGATGCTGGAGGAATATATTCCGGACCCCGTTGTCAGGAGGAGAGCCAGGCACGTGATAACCGAGAACGGCAGGACCGTTGATGCAGTAAGAGCGCTGGAAAACAACGACATAGATCTGCTGGGCAGGCTGATGAATGATTCACATGATTCACTATGTAATGATTATGAAGTTACCGGGGCGGAACTTGACACACTGGTATACGAGGGAAGGAAGCTTCCCGGTGTGACCGGCACCAGAATGACAGGTGCAGGCTTCGGCGGATGCACTGTCTCGATTGTGGAAAGTGATTATGCCGAGTCTTTCATTAAGGAGCTCGGCGAGATATACACTGAAAAAACGGGCCTCCGGGCCGACTTCTACCTGCCAGGCATCGGGGACGGTGCGAGGAGGATACGCTTCGCTTAGTCTTGCGGTCTGTCGCTACGCTCCGTCTGAAGGTCTGAAGGTCTGAGGTCTGAAGGTCTGAAGGTCTTAAGTCTGAAGGTCTGCAGTACTATATGGCCGGTTTTACAGGTCCATCACGCACCTGAACCCCAGGGTGGAACTCCTGTCGTAACCCGGTGATACCAGCAGTTGCATCTGTGTCATATTCAGCGGCTGTGGTCCGCCGCTTATGTACCACCAGCTCGATTCAGGCCTGAAGTAACTACCTCCCCTGATGATGTTGAAGTAGTAGGCACCGTCGCTGTAGATGTCGGCTGTCATCTGCCAGACATTACCTACAAGGTCGCCCACTCCGTATGGGCTCTCCCCTTTCGGGAAGGCGTCGACAGGTGTGGGCCGGCCAAACCCGTTGTTGCATTTGGTGGCATGGAACTCACTTCCCCATGGCCACTCCCTGCCGTCTGTCCCCTGGGCCGCCAGCTGCCACTCTGCCTCTGTGGGGAGCCTCTTGCCGGCCCAGCGTGCATATGCCCTGGCATCCTCCAGGCTCACATAGACCACCGGATAGCGTTCCTGTCCGCTTACCGGCAGACCTCTCTCCCAGTGCTTAAGGTAGTGCGTAGTGTCATTGGGGATATACCTTGTTGCCATGATAAACCTGAGATACTCCTCGTTGGTGACGGGGTACCTGTCGATCAGGAAACTGTCTGGCCTTGCAGTTATCTCTGTTCCGGCCGAAGGATATGGAATAAATTCATCACTGGCATTCAGCGTATATTTTATCTCCGTTCCCGGCACTGTCACCATCCCATCAGGTATCCCTCCTGCAGGGGGTGCCGTGCGTATAGTCTCAGATACCAGCCATGGTTTACCCCCGGAAGGTCTGACGACCCTCTCATCAAGGAGTATGCCCTTTGAGTCAATAAGTTCAATAACAATCTTTTGCCCGGTGAGGCCATAGAGAAAATCATTTGAAAGGGCAGTATCTATCGGCGAGGTAAACCGTAACGGAGGGTTGTCATACCCCGGCATTCCCCTGCTTATCAGCAAGACACCACTGACCTCTGCCGAGAGCTCAACCTTGTTGCCATTCTTTTTTACGGTTATCAGCCGGGGCAGCATTGCTATGCAATCTACCGAGCTCTCCCGCCTGGTATCGTTGAAGGCCTGGCTCCATCCCGGGGTCTCTACCGAGGCCATCAGTTGCCCGTTAATAACAGATGCAACCTGCTCCTCATGTCTCCTCAGCGATATTATGTGCCTGCCGGTAGTATCACCTGCACTGAAGAGAGGGCCGCTGTAACCACGGTGATCCATATTCAGCACCGTAAAGAGTGACTTGTCCTCTCCCTTCCATTCGTTAACATAGACCCTGTCAGCTTCACTCTGCACCAGGGGTGTCATTGATCCTCCTGAAAAAACATCACTGTTCCTCCTGAGCATATATGTTGTCTCTGAAAGGTATCCGAGGTCTTCCTGATAATCTTCACCCCTGCCGCCCGGCCTGAACATGTTAAGTTCGGTGCCATAACCGTTGAAGAATGCTACTGAAATTTCGCGATGAAGGACATCTTCACCGACATCTGCCACGCGGAAGATGGCAAAGTCGGGTCTGATAAACTTATTGAGGTTGAGTTCAGGACTGAGGAAAAGTGCATTGTGGACCCTGGCGGCGACAATTCCCTGCATATCCCTGACAACAGGCATTCCTTCGGAGTACATCACCACTCCCCTTCGTACCGTATCTGCCGCCTGCTGCAGCTCAGCGGATGATCTGCCTTCGGTATCAAGCACCACGCCGTCAGCCTCTGCGGCAGCTATTGTTTCTGCCAGGCCCTGCAAGGGATCCTCCTGCCTGGTACTTTTATCCCATGGGTTGTAGGCGATGAAGAAACGGCAGTCGTTTGACCTGGCCTGCCTGCTTATCCTGCGTAGTCCCTCCATGCCGCCCGGCAGGTCTTTATACAGGTCCCACTGGTTTCTGTCATCAAGTCCCAGGCGGGGCCATGTAGGCCATATTCCATAGACATCGACATTACCAAAAATTCTTTTATACTGATTCAGGAAGCTGCCAAAGCCGGATTCACCTGTAAACCGGTCATAAAACTCCCTGTCCCAGGCCATCTGAAGTATCATCAGATAACTTGTCCGTATCCACCTGATGTCATCACGTTTGTAAAGCGATTCATCAAACCTCCAGGTGTCATAAAGCCACCTTTCAGCAAACATAATGTGCATCCCGTCCTGCCATGTTCCCCTGTAAATATCAGCATATATATGGTATGTCACTGTCGCGCCGGGTGGAAGGATAGTCTCATAGCGTCGTAAAGTGCCGTTGTCGGTCTTAATTCTGCGGGCAATAGCTGTAACGGAATATTCCTCAGCGGTCTCAAAGGTGGCGAATCCCATCTCCCATGCATTGTCAGGCAGGATGACACGTACAGGGCTTTTACCCGGCAAAAAGAGGGAGGCACGTGCCAGGCCCTCCGGCCCTGAACCGGTTATGTAGGCGCTATTGTAATGCTCACCGAACGGAACGACATCAGTAATTGTGATGGTGTCATTCCAGTTATTGCGCAATATCAGCTCTGCCATATAACCGGGATGGGAGCCGCCGCGGGGTACATAACCCGCCTCCACTCCTCCCGGATAGATCATCACAAGCCTGCTGGCGGCCATCCCGGCAGGTACATCATCAGACTCGAAATAGACGCCGTCCAGCCGGAAGCTGAACAGGGTCCTCGGTTCAGACAGCCTGACAATAGTGCTGTCATCCAACAGCAGCGAAACGGCGCTGGCCCCGTTATCCCTTATAATTCCAATATTTTCAAGCGACTGGCCGGAAGCTGAAAGGAAAGGGATGAAAAAAACAAGGAAAAACCGAAACCTAAACCTGCACATCTGAGTTTAATCTGGTGTATTATGCTTCCCGACTGAACGGGATTGCAATTTAAGACATTGTATCTGATAATAAAAGCAAAGGTATACTGATCAGACATTTTTAGATATTTTGTTTATATCACTCCGCTTTTCAGTATTATTCAAGCTTTTAGAAGGAAGTCAAGATCGAAGGGATGAAAAGTATTAATGGCAAGGGCTTTGCTTTCATAATATCAATATTATTGGTAGGAATTCTGATGTCAGGCTGTGCCACCTCAAGAAAAAGTCAGTACAACGCTGCACGAAAGAAATCCTATATAGATACATCTCAGCTTGGACGTAATAAATACTTCTTCTCAAAGCAGTATCAGAAAAAGCTCTACAGGTATAAAAAGAAATAGACTACTCCTCGCAGTTCACCTCCAGGCCGTCCCATGCCAGTGTAACATTTACTGGCAGTTCCCTGTTTACCTCTTCATGTTTGCCCATCTGGTGTCCGATATGGGTAATATAGGCCTTGCGGGGCGATACCTCCTGTATCAGGCTGAGTGCTTCGCCCAGGCTGAAATGTGAAATGTGCTTCTCCTTTCTCAGTGCATTAACAACCAGGTACTTTACACCTATGAGTTTCTCTTTTGTCTCTTCCGGGATATAATTGGCATCAGTGATGTAGGCCATATCTCCTATTCTGAACCCGAGTATCGGCAGCCGGTAATGAAAGATGCGCAGCGGGATAATAACATCGCCACCGATGGTTATATTGTAGGAGCTGATGTTATGAAGCTCCATCCTGGGTACACCCGGATAGTGATTCTCCGAGAAAACGTACGCATATTCCTTTTTAACGGCGTCCTGGACCCTCTCCTCGGCATATATGTCTATCGCAGCCTGACTCTTATAGTTGAATGCCCTCAGATCATCCATGCCGGCTATGTGATCCTTGTGTTCATGAGTCAGCAGTATGGCATCAAGTTTCTTAACACGTGCATTGAGCATCTGCTGCCGGAAGTCAGGTCCTGCATCAATGACAAAGGTATTCAGGGCAGTCTCCACGAGCAGGGAAGCCCTTAGCCTTTTGTCTTTGCTGTCAGCAGACATGCATGTTGCACATTCACATGCAATTACAGGCACACCCTGCGAGGTTCCGGTTCCCAGAAAAGTTATCTTCACGGTCGCAACTTTCAGTCTGCAAACATAACCCGAAAATGAGAGAAGTACAATATCAGATATCAGTTTACCTCCCCGAATGGCTAATTCAATATCTTTACGGTGTCAGACGAATCAAAATATGAGTGGTACTATTTATATGATCCCTGTCACTCTCGGCAATGCCGACCATGACCGGTCAATTCCGCGGGGGACCTCTTTGATAACTCTCTCGCTACGTTTGTTTGCTGTTGAGAATCTACGTACGGCGCGAAGGTATCTGAAGAGCCTTGACAGGGAGTTTCCGGTAGATGACTCCCTCTTTTTCACTGTGGGTAAGCATTCGGATATGTCAGGTCTTGACGACTTTTTCCGCAGGGTGGCCGAAGGAGATGACGCCGGGGTGATGAGTGAAGCAGGCATGCCAGGCCTTGCTGATCCTGGCAATATCATTACCGCTGAAGCACACAGGAGGAACATCAGGGTAGTTCCTCTTACGGGACCCTCGTCGGTTATGCTGGCACTCGTGGCTTCCGGACTCAATGGCCAGTCATTCGCTTTTAACGGTTATCTACCCGTGGATACTCCGGGCAGGCAGAAGGCCATCAGGGACCTGGAAAGAAGATCTGCGGGCGGTCAGACACAGATCTTTATGGAGACACCATTCCGAAATATGAAAATGGTGGAAGATATTCTTGCTGTATGCAAACCCGGCACCAGGCTTTGCATTGCAACTGACATCACCCTCGAAACAGAGGAGATACGCACTTTAACTGTTGCTGCATGGCGTTCAGAGAAGCCCCGGCCCGATAAAAGACCGACTGTTTTTCTTATTCTCGCCTGAAGAAACAGCATTTTGCACAACACATTCCGGCCATCACTACGGTTTGAATTATTTTCTAAATTGTGTCTGTTAAATCTTACCAGGATGATCAGAAGAAATTTCTTATCGGCTGCAATGATAATGGTCACCACCATTGTTGCAGGACAGACTGTTGACATGAGTCTCTTTGGCGGCATCAAGCCCAGGAATATAGGCCCGGGAGGAATGAGCGGAAGGGTGACAGCTTTTGCTGCTGACCCAAGGAATGAAAATGTCTTTTATGTCGGGACAGCATCCGGAGGCTTATGGAAAACCGTCAATGCCGGAACTACCTTTATCCCTCTCTTTGATAACGAAGCTGTAGCATCAATCGGTGCCCTGGCAGTGGATCCCGTACGACCGGACATAGTCTGGGCCGGAACAGGTGAGGGTAATCCGCGCAACAGCGTGACCGGCGGCTATGGGATATACAAGAGCACAGACGGCGGTATGACATGGAAATGCATGGGGCTCGAACTGACCCGTTATATACACCGTATCATCATTGACCCGGTAAATACCGATATAATCTACGCCGGAGCCATTGGCAACCCCTGGGCACCACATACCGAGAGAGGACTTTACAGGTCCACCGATGGAGGTAATACATGGAAGAAGATATTGTTTACCAATGAGACATCAGGTGTGGCTGACATGGTTATGGACCCCTCAAACCCCGGCAAGATATTCGTTGCCATGTGGGATCACAGGCGATGGCCATGGTTCTTCACCTCCTCAACAGAAGGTTCCGGACTATGGCTTACCCGCGATGGTGGTGAGACCTTCACCAGCATCACTGATGGTCTTCCGCAGGTCAAAGGCCGTATCGGGCTGGCGATAGCAGCCTCAGACCCCGATTATGTATATGCCTATATAGAATCGGACCACACTGCCATTTACCGGTCCACCGACGGTGGTGTCACATGGGAGAAGAGAGGTGAAAACAACATTGGTAACCGCCCGTTTTACTATGCTGAGATATATGTTGATCCAGGCAATGAGAACAGGGTCTATACGCTGTTTTCAGGTGTCAATGTAAGCGAAGACGGCGCCCTCACCTTCGATAAGAGGACAGCCGAATCAGTGCATCTCGATCATCATGCCTGGTATATTGACCCCATTAACCCCGACCGTATGCTCGACGGCAATGACGGAGGCATGGGGATAACCTATGATAAAGGGGCAACATGGAGACATATTGAGAACCTGCCCGTCGGTCAGTTCTATCATATCAATGTTGACAACGACCTGCCTTATAATATTTATGGGGGCCTGCAGGACAACGGTTCCTGGCGTGGCCCGGCTTACGCATGGTACAACGGGCCCCTGATAAACGAGATGTATGACTTCCTTATAGGAGGCGACGGTTTTGATGCCATGGCGGTACCCGGGGACAACCGTTACTGCTATGCCCAGTCGCAGGGCGGTGCCCTGAGATTGATAGATGTGGCAACCGGCTGGAGTAAGTTTATAAGACCGGCCGCTGACAGCAGCGAGATCCTGCGCTTCAACTGGAACGCCGCCCTGGCTCAGGATCCTTTTGATAATAACACCATATACTTCGGGAGCCAGTTTGTTCACAGGAGTACAGACAGGGGTTACACATGGGTTAAGATCTCACCTGACCTTACCACCGACAACCCAGAGAAACAAAAGCAGGCTGAAAGCGGGGGCATAACCCATGAAGCCACAGGCGCTGAGAACCACTGTACTCTGTTAACCATCTCCCCCAGCCCGCTTAAGGAAGGCCTAATATGGGCAGGTACAGATGACGGTATGATACAGGTCACGGAAGATGGCGGTAAAAGCTGGAGGAACACCTCGCAGAACATCAAGGGTATGCCGCGCAACGGATGGGTGCCGCAGGTGACAGCCTCATCTCATAACCCGGCAGAAGCCTTTGCGGTTGTGAATGATTACAGACAGGGTGATAATGCAGCCTACCTGTACAGGACAAGA
Source organism: Bacteroidota bacterium (assembly GCA_003250475.1). Lineage (GTDB taxonomy): Bacteria > Bacteroidota > Bacteroidia > Bacteroidales > VadinHA17 > SR-FBR-E99. The sequence continues at coordinate 8,324 of QKGI01000139.1, forward strand.
GACATGGGCAAGAGCTGGCAGCGAATCGTTGATGACACCGATGTCTGGGGATACCTCCTCTGTTTCGTGCAGGATCCCGTTGAGCCCGGACTGATGTTTGCAGGGACAGAATATGGTCTCTATGTATCTTTCGACGAGGGCGCGAACTGGAACAGGTGGACAAGCGGATACCCGACCGTTTCAACCTATGACATGGCTATTCAGCCGCGCGAACAGGACCTTGTCATTGGCACTTTCGGGCGTGCAGTCTGGATACTCGATGATATAAGGCCTCTCCGTGCCCTGGCAGCTGACGGCAGAAAACTGCTCGGCAGCGAGCTCACTGTCTTTGACCCTCCTGTGGCTTACCTGGCTTCAACGAAAAACCTTCCCGGGTACTATTTCTATGGTGACGCCATGTACAGGGGACAGAACCGGGAACCCGGGGCAATGATCTCCTATTTTACTTCAGCCGGCAAGGGCAAAGTAAAGGTAGAAATAAAAGATGAGGCCGGAAACAAAGTTAAATCAATGGAAACCGAGGCTTCAAGAGGCTTTAACCGGCTGTCATGGCGCCTCGACCGTGATCCCCTCCCCCAGCTGTCATATCCCCGTAAACAGTCGCCACAGCAGGATCAGAGGCAGAGGTATTACAGGAACTTCGGCGGCATGGTATTTCCCGGTAATTATACCGTGGCACTCTCTCTGGGTGAGGAGATGAAGACCACAGTGGTTAAGGTGAATCCTGACCCCAGGATGGAAGCCCCTGACTCTGACGCATTGAAAAGAAACTATGAAAAAGCGCTGGCTTTTGCGAGCCGGGTAGAAGCCCTGAATGAGAAGCTATTGACGATCACACAGGTGCGCGAGACCCTCGCGAAGACTAAGGATATTATGGATAACGACCCCGGCTTCGCACAGAAGATGTCAGACATTCATAAAACTGTAAGCGAGGATGTTGCAAGGCTTGATGAGGCCTTTAACCGCAGGCCTGACGGATTGCTGCAGCGGATCAACGGTTACAGGGCAATCGTCATGACCTCAGAAGTGCCTGCACGCCAGGAGGAGAAGGCATTCACCGATGCCGCTTCAGCTATGGAAGAGGCAGAAAATATGACCGATACATTTCTTACAGGATCGTGGGAAAAACTCAGTGAAATCTTAAGGAACCTGACACTGCAGGGTGACATTATCCTCATCAACACGGAGCCCTAGCAGGTAACTCACAGGAATAATAACTGAAGAGGCTGTCCTGTTTAACCGGACAGCCTCTTTAATTCTTTCTCCACGCACCTCCCTGTGGAAGCCGTTTTGTTATACCCAATACGCTATTTTTTCTCTCCCCTGACCAGCTCCACTACCTCCAGCTCGAAAAGAAGAGGAGTGTACCCGGGTATTATGGAGTAGTAGTTGCCATAGTAGTCATACGTCCCGAAACCCGTCGATCCGTATGCCATGCTTGAGGGCAGAAGAATAGTGGCCTTTGCTCCCAGTCTCATTTTAACGATCGATTTTGGCCATCCCTCAATAAGATAAGGAGTGTTTACCCTGAACCTGTATGGTGTGGCAGCTTCAAGATTGCTGTCAAACTCCTCACCGCTCAGGAAGGTACCTGTATACCTGACTCCCACAGAATCCTCCACGGTTATGAGATCACCAGTACCCGGGTCCGACTCAATATAATAGATTCCGTCGGCATCAGGAGCTACTGTAATATTGTTTCTGGCAATATAATCTGCGATAAGGCTTCTTTCCTCTTCTTCGTATTTTTTTGCAGGGTTACATGAAATTATGTTGATGGCAAGCACAACAAGTGCAACGGCATAGATAGTCTTTCTCATAGTTTTAATCATTTCTCTCTTATTCCTCAAATATCGTTCCAAACTAAATAATGTCTTTAATTCTTATTCTGTAGACAAGTATTGCCCTCCCGGGGATCCTGTCACCGTCGCCTGTAAGACCGTGTGCGAGATAGGGCGGGATAATGAACAGGAAGTCGCTCCCCTTCTGCATCATCTGTAGTCCTTCCGTCACCCCGCTCTCTGCGCCTGTATAACCTACCCTGATGGTCTGGGTGCCGCTGTAGCAAGGATTGCCATTGAGAAGCTTACACTCAAAATCAAAGGATACATTATCACCTGTTCTGACAGTATCTCCTGAGCCCCTGTTAAGAATGCTGTACCATAGTCCCGTATCTGTCTCTTTAAATTCCAGGTCGCTTTTGCCGACAAATTCTGAAATGGCTTTACGGTCTTCAGATATAAGCGTTTTGTTGATCTCAATAAGATCTGCCCCTGAGTGCTTTACTGCAGAGCTCCTGCTATCCGGTTTGTTCTGGCAGCCGGCAATTAAGATGATAAGTAATATAAATATCGCCTGTCTCATTTCATCAACTCTCCGGCAGCAGCTTCCAGTTCTTCCCTGAAAAGCGGTAGTGTCTTCTCGAAGTGTTCAACGACTTCTTCAATTGATCCCTTCATCTCCCCACCGGCTGCATTGCGGTGGCCACCGCCATTAAAGCATCTGCGTGAAAGTTCATTGGCATTGAAGGTGCTCTTTGAACGCAGTGACATCTTGACAAAACCGGAGCGCTCGACAAAAAGTACAGATAGCACGATACCTCTCATGGTGAGAAGAGTATTTGCAAATCCCTCCGTATCACCCTTTTCATGGTTGAACTTATCGAGATCCTCTTTCGTCAGCCAGATATAGGCTGTATGAAGCTCCGGGTGCACTACCATGCGATTATGCAGGGCAAAACCCTTCAGGCGTATCCTGTCGGCCGAGAAGTTGCTGAAGATGTGATTGAACACCCTCTCCTTATCGACACCCATATCAAGCAGGTGTCCTACGGTACGCATGGTATCACCTGAATAATAACCATGTTCGAAATTCCCGGTGTCAGTAATGATTCCTACATACACAGCAGTGATATAATCAGGATCACTGAACTCCCCTCCCCCCATGCCGCCGACAAGATAATAGACCAGTTCCGACGTTGAGCTGCGGCTGACATCTGAGATCAGAAGGTCTGCGAACTGAGTGGGGTCAGGATGATGATCAATCATCACCTTTTTTGCCTTTGACGCTATCACCAGCGGCTCAGCTTTCCCCATCCTCGAGGTAGAGTTGAAATCGACCATGATAATGAGATCAGCCTCATTTATCATGGCAGTGCCGGCCTCAATGTTATGATGAAAATCAAGCACCCTGTCAACATCCTCCATCCAGAGAAGAAACTTTTGAAGGGCATTAGGCGATATCATCCCGGGATCCTTACCGTTGTAAAGGATCCACCTTCTTAAAGCAAGCATGGCACCGACAGCATCGCCGTCGGGATTGATATGGCAGATCAGCAGAATATGATCAGCTTCATCAATGAGCGTCTTTAATTCTTTTGTATATTTACCAAAATCTGGCACTGCGTTAGCCTGATAAGGCGACAAAGGTAAGAAAAATAACAAGGTTTTTATAAATCATGCCAACTAACCCGATTCTCATTAAGTTATGAGCAGTGATATCACTTTTTCAATTATCAAGCCCGATGCCATGGGCAGAGAGGATGAAGGAAAAATATTAACCCGGATCACAGAGGCCGGATTCCGTATTGCAGCTCTGAAGATGATCCATCTTACTCTGCAGCAGGCCAGGGAGTTCTATGCTGTCCACCACGACAAACCCTTCTACCCCGGCCTGGTGGAGTTTATGTCGTCGGGACCGGTAATTGCTATGGTTCTGAGGCATGAAAATGCCGTGGAGGAGTTCCGGAACCTGATAGGCAATACCGACCCGGAGAAGGCAGAAAAAGGAACTATAAGAGCCGATTTTGCCACCACTATCCAGAGAAATGCGGTCCATGGGTCGGACTCACCGGAGAATGCACTGAGGGAAGCTGCATTCTTCTTCTCATCATTGGAGATTTTCTGATCCGAAACAATTACTTCATCCGGTTGTTCTGTTAAAAATTTTTCATGACTGCTATTATACATCCTGACTTCTCAGACAGGAAGACTCTTGAGAAGTACTCTTCCGCCTATACCCTCTCCGATATGGAGATATTCATTTTCCCGGACCTGTTTTATCCGCTTGTGCTTGCCAATATTATGTCGCCGGTAATCTGGAGATGGCGCGATGATCCATGGTTCAGCGAGATACAACGTAAGAATTTCATCAGCAGGGCTAATCGCATCAAGCAATATATCATTGACAATTACATCTTCAATCTTGACCTGGAAACCTGGGGCCTGACAGATAAGGACAGGGAGACTGCCCGTTTCAGCGACTTCTTTGATACCGGGTTGCTCAGGCAGTCCAATGCCCTCTTCGGATACGAGGGCGACAGGTATTACTTCAGCATCGATATCCGCCGCCACTTCGGCCTTGATAAATATGATTCGGGGATCATTCCCTACTGGAAGACCGAGACGGTAGAGGCCATGACAGCCTTCAGGCATAAGGAGCATTATACTACCGGGGCCGGTGAATGCGTCAGCCTTGCAGCATTATATGCAGCTGCGATGTTCATCATTGGAGGTGTGCCGCTTGAGAAGATCTTTATGATGGCAACGCCTCTCCACTCGCAGAATTATATTGACGAGAAGGAGGGTCTGCTTACGAATAACCGCAGGATTATGACGAAGAATATGTGGTTCAACGGTACTTCCCTCTCAGGAAAAGCAAGAAGGGCCCTGGAGAATGAGAAGGTGACGATCGTTTCCCACATCACCGGTCATATACACACTGTTTATGAAAAAGCTACCATCAACAGGGAAGCTTATGTCAATTTTGCCGATAAGCTGAACGCCTTTGTGAAATCCCCTCTTACGCCGGCTGTTTTCATCAATTTCCTGAGATTTAAATCAGAGTATAAGTGCCTCTTCCAGTATCATTATCTGCGTGCAGGATCAAGCCTTTACATCACGCTGGACAAACTCTTTGAATATGAGCACTCTTCAAAGGCAAGCATGAATGAAGATACGCGTGCCAGGCTCCTGGGTGAGGTCGACAATGAGGAGTTCTCCCTGGAACCTGTCCCTGGCAGAATCATGCTCAACGATGTCGAAAAATTCCTGAAGAAACACCTGAACTCCGACCTCATTACTATCGAAGAGAAGTTTATAAAAAATTTCCCGACAGAGCAGATGGAATGCCTGAAACGAATGTTTGCAGATATAGGGGTTTTCACTGTCACAAAGCCGCACCTGCCACCTGATGACAGGCAGTACGTGCAGGAGGTATACCCCGAACTAAAGGTATCTGACAGTCGTGATGAGATCATCGGGAAGATAAAGGATCTGGCAGCAACATCAGAGATGGCCCTCCTGTCACTCTATGCCTACAGGGAGATGGATCTGACCGACTGGAGACCGTTCGTTAAAGCGGCTATCGAGAGGAATCCAGTGTCCCATATTCCTCTTGAAGGTAAGACGGCGGATGAGATATTTGAAGTCATCGGCCATCTGAAGAACAAATCGATTTATGATTCAGGCAGGATGGCCCAGCCTGACGAGGTGTGGAATTTCGGAAGGGGCGATGGTGCCGAGAAGGCTTTTCTTATGGCAGGGGCTGTCATTCATAACGACCCGGCAGCATCAGTCATCATAACCCTTCAGGGTGATAATGTCATACTTGACTGCTATGGCAGGGAGTATCATTTTGTCACTTCAAAAGGTCATACCAGGAAGATCTCTATTAACAGAGGCGTCTACAGTTCTCAGTGATCAGTGTATCACTATATCCCTTATCACCTCTTCCCCTGCCTTGCTGTTTATCCGGGCTCTCAGGGCATCGCGCAGCATCAGAAGCTCATTCCTGACCACGGATGAGGTCAGATATATATGCAGTACACCATCCCTGACACAGGTCTTCTTCGTCCGTGCCATGATTACCTTACCGGCAATGCTCTCCCATATGTTGATGACCGAGGCCTCCTTAAGCCCGGATTCCAGCCTGTACTCGCTGACAAGGTCGTCGAGAGCCTCTTTCAGTGATATTGTTTTATTCCTGCGCATGCCTCAACGGGTGCCGTTGGTGATCTCCTCCTCTATCCCCTGTCTGCCTATGCGGTAGAGTCTGAAATCAACGCCGGTGTTATCGAGTATCCTGTGTATGCGGTCCTGCTGCGTGTCAGTGATGAACACCTGCCCGAACTCACCTGATCCTACCAGCCTGATTATCTCCTCTACCCTGTTCTGGTCAAACTTGTCGAAGATATCGTCAAGAAGCAACGCCGGTGCGAACCCGTTCATCCTGCTTATCAGGGCAAATTTTGCCAGCTTCAGGGCCACGACAAAGGATTTTTGCTGTCCCTGGCTGGCCGATGTCCTGGCCAGGTGACCGTCGATCTCAAAAACCAGGTCATCACGGTGAATACCTGTAGTGGTGAACTGCATGGCGTAGTCCCTGCCCCTGGCTCCTGCCAGCTGCTCCCTGTAATCACCACTCCCAAGGTGTGAGCGATATCTGATGCTAACCTGCTCGGCACTGCCCGATATCTTGGAATAATATGAGGAAAAGAGCGGCAAGAGATTATCTGTCAGACTCTTACGTGCCATATAGATCAGCTCTGCCTCCGGAATCATCTGATCATCATATATCTCCAGCATGCTTCCGGCATCAGGACCGCCCTCACGGAGGACTTTATTTCTCTGCATAAGCGCCTTGTTGTAACGCATGTGTGCTTCCAGGTATGACGGATCATACTGGCTTATGATCATATTGAGAAAACGGCGCCTCTCCTCACTGGCCCCTGTGATCAGTACACTGTCAGCAGGCGACAGCATCACCACCGGGTACCTGCCCACATGGTCTGACATGCGCTGGTACTCCTTGCCGTTGAGCCTGAATACTTTCTGTTTCTGTTTCTGGAAGGCACAGAAGAGCTCGTCACTGCTGTCATCACCCACAAAGAGACCTTTGAGAATAAAAAAATCCTCGCCGTACCTGATGCTGAGCGTGTCCGAATTGTTAAAAAAACTCTTGGTGAGCGAAAGGTAATGCACTGCATCAAGGATGTTGGTCTTGCCTACCCCGTTGTTACCTACAAAGCAGTTGAAACCCGGAGAGAAATCGAGTGCAACCTCCCCGTAGTTCTTGAAATTGGTCAGTTCCAGCCTGGCTAAATGCATTACTCCGCTAAGAAATTAATTAAGATCCAAAGTTAAGAAAAGAAACGGCGCTGACAACCTTCTGAGCTGTCACGCAGGCAGCTCATGAAAGAGATATTTTTTTTGAAACACCTATTTTTATATAAGAGCAGAAATACTACTTTTGCGGAGTTATTTTTTGACCTGTAACAGAGAACATTGATATGAGCAAGAAAAAGGAGACCGCCAAAGGGATCGAGAATGTTGAACAGACACTGACAAAGACCGAGCAATTCCTTGAACAGAATTACAAACCGCTTTTATACGTACTTGTAGCTGCCGTCATCCTGGTAGGCCTTGTATGGCTTCTTAAGATGTACACAAACAAGCAGAACGAGGAGGCACTGAGCCAGATGTTCATGGCCGAGCAGTATTTTGGGGAAGACTCACTGAAGCTTGCCCTGTACGGTGACGGGAACAACCTTGGCTTTATAGACCTTGCTGACGAATACAAGAGCACCAAATCAGGTAAACTGGCGAATTTCTATGCCGGCGCATGCCTGATGCATCTTGGCCAGTTTGAAGAGGCAGTCAGTTATCTGCACAAGTATACGGTTGCTGATGAGATCCTGGCACCACAGGCCAAAGGACTGATAGGTGACGCCAGTGTGGAGCTCGGTGAGACTGCCGACGGCATCAAATATTACCTTGAAGCAGCAGAGATGGCTGATGATGCCTTCCACTCTCCTATTTACCTTATGAAGGCTGGGATGCTGTATGAGACAGAAGGCCAATTCATCGATGCTCTCAATATCTACGAAGAAATTAAAGCCAAATATCCGGAGAGTAACGAAGGCAGAAGCATCGACAAATATATCGCCCGCGTTAAACTGAACATCGACTGACCGGTGGCCACCCGTAATCTATCGGACTATGATCCTGACCTTATACCTGATGCTTCGGGGATGAGGTTTGGCATTGTGGTAGCCGACTGGAACAGCCAGGTAACCCATGCTCTTCTTGACGGTGCCGTGAAGACTCTTGTTCGTCATGGCGTGAAGGATGAGGATATAATTGTCAGCCATGTGCCGGGCACCTTTGAGCTCACTGTTGCCGGTCAGTGGATGGCTGAGTACGAGGATACCGACGGGGTCATCTGCCTGGGCTGCGTCATCCAGGGTGAGACGCCACATTTCACGTATATATGCGAGGGAGTTACCAGGGGTATCACCCAGCTCAACCTCGACTACAACATTCCCTTTATCTTCGGTGTTCTCACGACCCTCAACCTGCAGCAGGCACTTGACAGAGCCGGCGGCATTCACGGGAACAAGGGTGACGAGGCAGCTGTGACAGCCATTAAAATGGCTTACCTGCAGCGCCGGATGGAAAAATAAAGCACCCTACCTCCTGCACAGCATTCTGTAAGGACAATTTGTACACCTGCGTTCAAAACGGGTCATGGTGTAATCCTCATCCCCGGAGAATATCATTCTCAGTGTCTGATGGAGACCCGACTGGAATCCAGCCATGAACTGCTCCCATGCCTGCCTGCCGGCATCGCTTCCATCAAGGCCGGGTACAGGAGCATAAGGAGAAAAACCGGGTGATGTAAGCTGTTGTACCCAGTAGATTGCAGGCAACACCAGCCTGCCCGGGTGACTCTCCCTTATAAGTGTGCAATATAAAAGAGCCTGCATGAAGGCATCATTCCTGTTATCCTTCTCTTCATCAAACAGTCCGTCCGGAGTAAAACCCTCCTTCTTCGGCGAGCCTGTCTTATAATCCACTACCCTGGTGATGCCGCCTGTATTGTCGACCCTGTCAGCCCGTCCTCCTATCCTTATCCTCACCACCCCTGTATCTGTACTTACATTCAATACCCCGGAGAAATCGTCTTCAAGATGCAGCAATGTCAGATCCCTGTTGTCTGCATCATACTTAAGGACATCATTGACATACCTTTCAAGCACATCAATGATAATGACGCCCTTCCCCGCCATGAGTGTATCCCTGTCCCATCTCATCTCCTCCATGGCAGAGGCAATAATAGTGTCTCTTATCTTTTCCCGTTCATGTGAGATATTCGATATTAGCTGCCCTGCACCGCTCAAGTCCCTGAGTGGATCGTAAATCCTTTTCATGGTATCGTGCATAATGTTCCCGAAACGGCGCTGGTCAATATCCTTTTCAAGCATCTCCTCCTCGGGCATCCCGCACACGTACCTGTAGTAGAATCGCATACGGCAGTTAACCCATGTATTCACTGCACTGGGTGACAGATACCTGCCTTTATCGCTGGCTGCACTGTAGTTGTCAAGCAGTATCCTGTTATGTTCAGGCGTTTTGGAAAGCACCTCAGGCATCATCCTGCTCCGCCCTACGCTTATATGGACTGTGGTGTGCCTGGGACTGAACAGCGGGTCATAGCTCATGCTGACCAGGTAGCGGCTCATCTCACCACTATTCAATCCCTGGGCAGTTGAGTTATATGTAAACCATCCCCTTGCAGGCTTACGCAACAACCTGTAGAAATAGTAGGAGTAGATAGACTCATGCTCATTAACCGTCGGAAGCCCGAAAGCTCTCCTGATGTTGTAGGGTATGTAGGTGTTGTCATATGACATGCCCGGGAAAATACCCTCGTTGAGCGACAGGAAAATAATATTGGTGAACTCCAGGGCGCGGGTCTCGAGAACCCCCATTATCTGTATCCCTTTCAGTGGTTCGCCGGAGAATGGAACGATCAGCTTCCTGAAAACACGGTCAAGGAGCCTCATGCATGTGTCGGACTTGAGGTTGAGGTTATATGTTCTTATCCTGTTTGCAAGCCTGACAGTGCTGTTCATGGCCATCCTCAGGTATTCACGGTCAATGCTGAACCTTACTCCTTCATTCTCGGCGGCGAAGGTAGCCTCCTCAAGCCTCTCCATCACCGATACAAGGTATTCAGGCACACCGGCTCCATCCTCGGGTACGGTAAAAAACTGCCCTATCTGAAGGCTCTCAGCAAGCATGGCTGCATTGACCCTGATCATATTTCCCCGTATTATTTCAGAAACAACCCTCTCACCGACATCGCCTGCTATCAGCCTGAAGTACTGGTGCCTCAGGAGGGTAATAACCTCTTCACTCCTGTAGGTCACCCTGCCGTTGCTTACCCGCGCGGAGTGAAGGAGCGACATCAGCTGTTTCAGGAACGAGTATAACGAAGTGAAACGAAACGGGTGGCCCATGGTCACATTAACGTCTTCTACCGAAGAGGGCAGGGAGGTGAGCACGGGCATGAGCAGCTTCTCGTCAGCCATGATAATTGCGGTCGATGTGAGGTCATGCTCTTCTGTTATCTCCTTGTTATCTAGCAGCTTCGATACCAGTCGTGCCTGTGCTGTGTCTGAAGGTGTGTCTATTATCTGCCATGTACCGTGGGGCACTACCGCCTCACGGCTCTCACCCTGGTTCAGCTCATTGACGAAGTAACGTTTATTCTCCCTGATAAAAAACGAGGCTTTATGATCCGGTTCATCCATGAAGAAGTGGGCATCATCCCAGTAGAACTTTGCCTGCCCATGGTGCCTGAGAAGACTGAACAGTGTCTTCTCACAGTTATTCAGCGCATTCAGTCCTGCAATATGCCATGTAATTCCCTCCTGCACCTTCAACGTACCGGCAAGGGCTCTCATGGCCACATCGCGACAGAGCATGCCGTCACCTGCCATACGTTTTTGCCTCATTACATCACAGAAGTCCCTGTACAGTGGGGCCATCTTCTGCCAGACAGCCCTGAACCTGAGTCTTGCCTCACCTGCCTGGGAGCCGGGGTTGAACGACTTCCAGAAGCCTCTTATTATTTCAGTCTGTTCATCGGTAAGCCCTCCAAACCTCTCGTCTATCTCTTTCATGTCGGAGATATTGCTGTAGAGCTTATCAGCATCAGCCATATAGAGATCTATGTCATTAAAGTCATTGATGATCACCTCACCCCATGGCCAGAATTCATCAAAGCTCATCTCATCGCCGTACCTGTTTTTGTAGACTCCGTACAGTTCGAAGATCATGGTCTCAGTGTCGGCAGGCATGAGGTCGGAGAACGACCTGAACAGTTCACTGACAGTCATCATCGACGGTGACCACTGCGGCCTGTCGCTTAACCGTGCCAGGGCACGCGACAGATAGAGTCCTGCCCTGCGGCTCGGCAGGACCACAACCTGTCTCTCCATGTTGTTGCCGTGCTGCTCATGCAACTTAACTGCCACCCTGTCAAGGAAGTCCATCATAGCCGGTTTTGTTTATATAACCTGCCCTGCCAGGTGTCGCGTTCATCCAGCTGCTGCTCGAACAGCCTGAATATCTCATTGCTCCTGAGATGCCAGTCACGCGGATCATCCAGCATTGCAGGCGGGGCCTCGCCGCTGATGCGGTCGATCATTATCCCGGGTGACAGGTTCTCACAGAATGAAATGACAAGATCGAGGTACTCTTCAAGAGAATACAGGTCGAAGTCGTCCGGCATCTCCCTGTATTCATCTGCCATAGCCGTACCTTTTATCAGCTGCAGCTGTCTTATCTTCAGGGAGGTAAGAGGCAATGACGAGATCTGCGCCGCGCTTTCGGTTATCTGTTGCCGGCTCTCTCCCGGAAGACCGAAGATAAGGTGTGCTCCCGTGTTCAGTCCCCTGGCTGCGGCATCCTCCACTGCCCTTATCGCTGTGGCAAAGTCATGACCCCTGTTTATCCGTTCCAGGGTCTTATCACTTACCGATTCTATGCCATATTCTATCATCAAAAACGAATCCCGGGCCATCACCTCCAGCCTGTCGAGCAGGTCACTGCTGACACAGTCGGGCCGTGTACCGATGACCAGTCCTGCCACTGCCGGATGCCTTAATGCCTCTTCATACAGTCCCAGAAGCCTGCCGGTCTCAGCGTATGTATTTGTATATGCCTGAAAATATGCTATATAGCTTTCAGCCCGCCTGTATCTCCTGCGATGGAAAGCTATGCCCTGTTCTATCTGATCAGTAATGCTTTTATCAGGTGTACAATAGCCTGGAATAAAGGCATCATTGCTGCAATATGTACATCCTCCGTAACCGAGTGTACCGTCACGGTTCGGGCAGGTGAATCCGGCATTGATACTCACTTTCTGCACTCTCCTGCCGAACAGGCTCCCAAACCAGTCGGCATATGAGTTATACCTTCTTCCCCTGCCTGGCTCATATTTATATTTCTCTCTCATGCCTCCTCGATAATATCCTTCTCCACGTACCATAGCCATGATTTTACGGAGGTGTAGCCCATCTGTCCCAGCAGCAGGCGATATGAGGCGGCCTGTTGCCTGTGCCCGGGTGATGGTTCACCGAACTTATAGTCGACCACAACCACTTCGTTATTTTTTATCATTACCCTGTCAGGGCGGCGTGCTGTTCCCGACGGAAGGATTATTGTGGCCTCTGTCATCACATCGTAGGTGCCGTCAAACCACTCCTGCACCTTACCCGATGTAAGCAAAGAGGTAAGGCGTGATATTACCTTTTCGCGCTGTGCCAGTGGCAACAGTCCATTTACGCATGCGTATCCTGCCGCCTCCTCAATATCTGCAACGGTCTTAACCCTGCTCAGCAGTTCATGCATCATGATGCCGTAGGCTCTGCCTGATGTTTCCCCGAGCTTCATCTCATCCTGTGGCAGTGCCCCACCGGTTCTCAGACGCAGGTTACCACGGGGTTGGGCCACATGATAGTGCTCCATCTCCATTTGCGGTTCACGTTCCTCTATGACTGAGGCAGGGAGCTCTCCGGTTTCGATTATCCTGCATCGATCGGTCTCCGTCTGTCTCCAGTCATCAGGTATATTTCTCAGCACCTCGTTAAGCAGGCTTCCTGCGTTGGCACCGGCACCCGGTGCTTTTGTCACCTCGGGAGCCATCACCAGCAGGGCATCCACGGCACGTGTGAAGGCTACATAGAGGAGATTGACGCCGTCAAGCCAGTCTGAGGCTCTCTCCATCCTTGCCTCAGGGGCAAAGAGCGACTCTTCCAGCCTGCTGCTCATCTCAGGCAGCACCACGGGCATGGGAGCGAATGGTTCGGGCACATCGGTAATCCATAACAGGGGCCTGCTGAAACCGTGCTTTGAGAAGTCCCATGAGGCAAAAGGTACGATAACAACCCTGTTCTGAAGACCCTTGGCCTTGTGTATGGTCATCACACGCATCGCCTCCTGCCTGTCTGACTGGCTTAGCGTGCTCCTGCATCCCTCATCGTCCCACCACCGGACAAAGGAGGAGACGTCTGAGCTGTAACGGCCCGAGTAGGTAAGTACAAGGTCCTGGAACGAGCTTATGTAAGCTATGTTTGCACTATGGTCACCAAGGCCGAAGTATCGTATCATATTTTCAACGGCAGTGAAAAGTGAGGCATTCCTGAATGAATCCAGCATCTGTTCCCAGCCCGGCGGCAAAGGATCAGGATCTTTCTCCGGCCGGTCGCCATTATAAACCAGTTCCTCTCCTGCACCTGTGGCAAGAACAAGAGACCTCACCATCATGCTCCTGTTGATCCGGCTGTCCGGGTCGGTCATGTACCTCAGGCATGATACGAGGAGTGTTACCGCCGGGTTACGTTCAAGATAGAGCGATTCACCAGATGTTATCTCGTAGTTATACCGGCTGCGCTGATCCGGGGAGCATGATGCGCTGTGTTCCAGGATGCGGTTTATTATGCTCTTGCCTTCATCATTGGTGCGGCACAGGAAGAGAATGTCATCAGCCCTGTAACCGTTGTCCTGTACCTGTTCAATCACAGAAGGCAGATCCTGCAGGACACGCTCTTTCCAGCCCTCCTCACTGTTCCTGCCGTAAAGCATCACCTTTACATACCCTCCCGGCTTGCCGGTTGTACCTTCCTGCCGGGACCCGCTGTAGACATCTCCTATACGCAGGCGATCGAAGTCAAGCCTGTTGTCGCAGAGGGCAGGCAACGCTCCCGGATCAAAAACATGGTTATTGAACCTGATGACATTCATCCGGCTGCGGTAGTTGGTGTTCAGGTGGATGGTTCTTACCTCCTCCTCCCCGAACGCCTCAGCCGCCTCGGCATGTATGATCCTCCAGTCGCTGTTACGCCAGCGGTAGATAGACTGCTTAACATCGCCCACGACAAGGTTGTCCTTTCCCCTCGAAAGGGTCTCCGAGATCAGGGGTCTGAAATTGTTCCACTGGATGCGTGATGTGTCCTGGAATTCATCAATAATATAATGGTCATATACGGTTCCGATCTTCTCGTATATAAACGGGGCATCATCATCAGCAATAAGCTTGTTGATGAGCTCACCGGAGTCAGAAAGAAGGAAGAGATTCTGTTCATTGGCGCTCTCACGGACCTTTTCGCTTATGGCGCCAAGGATACCTATGACATGTATCGTCCTCACCTGCGCCAGTGCTGCCAGGTAAAGCGGGTACCGTTTGTCAAACAGTGCGGAAATGCTGCTGACGATATCTGACAGTCCGTTGTTCAGTGCCGCTTCAAAAGCACTCACCACTGCAGGCGGGGCTCCTGCAGGAAAGTATTTACCTTCATCCAGTGCTTTGTTCCATGGGGTGGCGGGAGGTTTTATCTCTCCCCTGGAATATTTGATAAGGCTGTCGCCTACGCCTCCCCTCCCCTTTGACAGGAAGTCATCGGGAGAGAGGCCGTACCGCTGGTAAATCTCAACTCCCCGGGCTGCCAGGTTACGAAGATCCGATTCAAATCCCTTCCTGATGGCGAATACTCTTGCTGAATAATCGCCTACAACCTGGTAATCGCCAATCTTCTTCCTGTCTTCAGGGCTCAGCTGCCTGAAGTTTTCCCTGAAGATCTGTGATGCCACCTCCATGATTTCGCGTCTTATATCCCAGCCTTTGTTGTCGTCAAGGCGAGACGAGACGTATGATGAGATCCATCCCAGCAATCGCTTATCCTCAGCCACATCTGACAGGAGGCTGTCGACGGCATCCGAGAGCAGGGCATCGTGCTCCAGCTCTATCTCATAACCGGCTGGTATATCCATCTCCCTGGCAAAGGCCCTGATGACCCTCTGGAAGAACGAATCGATGGTTCCGACAGTAAATCGTGAATAGTCCTGCAGAATATTGTTCAGAGCAAGAGGGGCATTCTTTCTCACGATAACCAGTGCCTTCTGCCTGTCGGGATAGAGCTCCGGAAAAAACCTGCACAGGTAAGTCACAAACTCCTCCCTTTCCTGGTAACCTTCATTATCATCCCGCCCAAGTGTATGGAGCCGTCTGAGTATGCGACTCTTCATCTCGGCAGCTGCACTGTTGGTGAAGGTGACTGCCAGTATCCTCCGGTAAGCCCCGGGATCATTTAAAACGCGTGACAGGTAGAAGCCGGTCAGGGCGTGTGTCTTACCAGAACCTGCAGAAGCACTGTATTTCAATAATTTACCCGGACCACTCATAAAAGGAAAAGTAGTAAAAAAAGAGCCATGATACGTGATGTTGCCAAAGTAGTTTTCAACATATTGAGTTAAAGAGCTACCTTTGCGGCGTGAAAAAGAAGGTAATAGTAGGTCTTTCGGGTGGTGTTGACTCCAGCATCGCCGCATGGCTGCTGAAAGAACAGGGGTACGAGGTTGAGGGTATCTTCATGATTAACTGGCATGACAGCCGTGGGCTTCTGAAGGGTGATTGTCCTTTTGATGAAGATATCACCTTTGCAGAGATGGTTGCCCGCAAGCTGAAGATCAGGCTTCGTACCGTTGATCTCAGTACCGAATACCGTACGAGGGTCGTTGATTACATGTTCGGTGAATACGAACGCGGCAGGACACCCAACCCCGATGTCCTCTGCAACCGTGAGATTAAATTTGATTCCTTTGTGCGTGAGGCTCTGAAGCATGGCGCTGACTATATTGCAACAGGTCATTACTGCCGGGCGGAGACGGTGGCCACACCAGGAGGGATTGTAAACAGGCTGCTGGCAGGGACAGACCGTAACAAGGACCAGAGTTACTTCCTCTGCCAGGTTAGCCAGGGGCAGCTTGACAATGTGCTGTTCCCCGTCGGTTCGCTCACCAAACCTGAAGTGAGGAGGCTGGCAGTTGATCTCGGGCTTGCCACCGCAGACAGGAAGGATTCACAGGGTATATGCTTCGTAGGCAAGGTAGACCTGCCTGTCTTCCTTCAGCAGAAGCTCGAGGCAAAAAAGGGAAGGGTCATATATGTGCCTGCAGACCATCATTTTGCTGTCTGGCCTGACGGACTACCGGACCTGTCAGCCACCACTGAGGAGCTGTCAGGGATGACCGCACCACATTTGATGAACCCGGGTGACGGTGTAACCGCCGGAACGCACAACGGGGCTCATTTCTACACCGTGGGCCAGCGGAAAGGACTCAACCTCGGAGGATATAAGGAACCGTTGTTTGTTATCGGGACCGACACCACGAGGAATATTATTTATGTAGGTGAAGGTCAGGCGCATAACGGCCTCCACCGCAAGGGACTCTTCATCAGGAGTAACGAGGTGCACTGGATAAGGACTGACCTTGCCATGGAACCGGGAGAGACCCGTGATTACTTTGTAAGGATAAGATACCGGCAACCGTTGCAGGCAGCACGCCTGTTCGCACGGGAGGATGGTTACTATGTCATCTTTGACAGGCTGCAGCGAGGCATCACCCCCGGTCAGTTCGCAGCATGGTATGACGGCGATGAACTGCTCGGTTCAGGCGTCATCCACGCCTGATGAGTCGTTTGAGTGATTGATTCCCCGGACCTTCAGACCTTTTGACCTGAGACCTTCAGACCTTAGACCTTCAGACCTCGCCCAGCGGCCCTCACGACAGCCTCTCCTTATAATCCCTGTAGCCGAACTCCTTCACCATAATGAATTTCCTGTCCATGGTCCAGATGCCTATATGAGGATGGGAAACACCGTTAAAGGTGGTGGTCTTGACCATGGTATAATGTATCATGTCCCAGAAGACTATCCTGTCACCTGGTCTGAGCTCCCTGTGAAAGGACCAGTCGCCCATGAAATCACCCGACAGGCAGGAGTTTCCTCCCATGCGGTATGTGGGTTTGCCTTCCACAGGCTCAAACGCGCCGATGATCACCGGTTTGTAAGGCATCTCAAGACAATCAGGCATATGGGCTGTAAATGAGACATCGAGCAACGCTGTTGAGATGCCGTCACGGACAATAATATCCTCCACGGTGGCTACCAGCTCGCCTGTCTCCCAGGCAAATGCGCTGCCGGGCTCAAGAATGATGTGGATGTTATGTTTCTCCCTGAATCTGCGTAACAGGTCGATCAGGTGATCAGTATTATAATCCTTCCCGGTCATCAGGTGCCCTCCCCCCATATTAATCCATTTCAGCTTCGGGAAAAGGTGTCCGAATTTTTGCTCAACAACCCCGAGAACCTTTTCCAGCGTGTATGAGTCGGATTCAAAAAGCACATGAAAATGCAGTCCTTCAACCCCTTCAGGCAACCCGTCATTCAGTTCTGCCGCTGTCACTCCAAGGCGCGAACCGGGTGAGCATGGATTGTAAATGCCATGTGCTATCTCGGAGTACTCAGGATTGATCCGCAGTCCCGGGGAGATATGTTTTCCTTCCCTCTTCAGTACGGGCAGGTATTTATCATACTGTGCCAGCGAGTTAAAGGTTATGTGGGAGCTGTAACGCAATATCATTCCGAACTCTTCCCTCCGGAATACGGGGGCATAGGTATGTGCCGGCACTCCCATCTCCTCGAAGCAGAGCCTTGCTTCATTGACAGAGCTGGCTGCCGCGCCGGAAATATATTCACGGACAACGGGGAACACCGACCACATGGCAAATCCTTTGAATGCCAGTATTATTTCTGCGCCAGAGGTCTCTGAGACGTGTTTTATAAGCCCCAGGTTACGCCTGAGCCTCTCCTCATCAATGACGTAACACGGTGAGGGTATTTTCAGGTAATCGATCATATCAGAGCTCCAGGTCTATATCAAAATCCTCATGCCAGGGAAGGCCTAGCCTGCCCAGTTCCGAGAGGAAAGGATCAGGATCAAACTGTTCAACGTTCCATACCCCCGGCCTCTTCCACAGCCCTTTCATGTACATCATCGCTCCTGTGGCTGCAGGCACACCTGTAGTGTAACTCACGGCCTGCGTTCCCGTCTCCCTGTATGCCTCCTCATGGCTGCAGTTATTCCAGATATAATATCTCCTTTCCCTGCCTTCCTTGTCCAGGCCGCTGATACGGCACCCTATGGAGGTCCATCCCTTATAGTTCTCTCCCAGTTCACCGGGATTGGGAAGGACAGCCTTAAGGAACTGTATCGGAATGATCTCCACCCCGTTATAGATGACCGGATCAATACGGGCCATCCCGATGTTTTGTATCACTCTCAGATGAGTGAGGTACTCCTGTCCGAATGTCATCCAGAAGCGTGCCCGTTTTATCGAAGGAAAATTCCTTACCAGTGATTCCAGCTCCTCGTGATATATGAGGTAAGACTCCCTGGGACCGATGCCGGGATATGTCAGAGGCCTGTGTATCTCATGCGGTTCTGTCCAAATCCATTTACCGCTGTCCCAGTATTTGCCTTTCTGGGTCACTTCCCGTATGTTTATCTCGGGATTGAAGTTAGTGGCAAAGGGTTTTCCATGGTCGCCGGCATTACAGTCGACTATATCGAGGTTGTGTATTTCACTGAAATGATGTTTTGCAGCATGTGCGGTAAAGACACCCGTCACCCCCGGGTCAAATCCGCAGCCCAGGATGGCTGTGAGCCCGGCCTCACGATAACGGTCATGATAAGCCCACTGCCATGAATACTCATATTTCGCCTCCTCCGGCGGTTCATAATTGGCTGTATCAAGGTATGCCACTCCTGTCTCCAGGCATGCATCCATAATGTGCAGATCCTGGTATGGCAGGGCCAGGTTGACGACAAGGTCAGGCTTGAAAGCCCTTATCAGGGTTACCATGGCGGGTACGTCATCAGCATCTACCTGAGCTGTTTGCACCCTGTTGCCGCCGATAGCCGAAGCGATGGAATCGCATTTCGACTTCGTCCGGCTTGCAACCATTATCCCGCTAAATATTTCCGGCAGCTGGGCCATCTTTGTCACCGCCACGGTAGCGACGCCACCCGCGCCGACAACAAGCACTTTTCCCATAGTCATCATAGATAAGTTATATGCAAAGTTAATTTTTTCAGACATTTTCTTTCGCCCCGGGATGCGGTTAGTATAAAAGTTATATTTTTGCACTCGTATCAATACAGTTGTCTTTTATGGACGATTATCACGCGAGCCGTTATTATTTAAATTCGTTCTGCTGAGGTAAGTTGGCGACAAATACCTCCGTGGAGCAAAAAAGAGGAGGTATTATAATGATTACTTACTGGCAGATGATCCCGAACGGTCTCCTTCCGTTAAATTCTTTTGAAAAGGGCTGCATTGTCAATGTCACTGATCCGACACCATCAGAGATCGGTATACTGAAAACCACACTGAAAGTTCCTGAGGATTTCCTTGCTGACATTCTTGACGTGGATGAGCGATCGAGGATGGAGGTAGAGGACGACCTGTTGCTTATGATTTACCGTATACCCTACCAGAACCAGTCTAACGGCTTCCCCTTCACCACTATCCCTTTGGGTCTGGTGCTGGATAAAAACAGCCTTGTCATCATCTGTCACAGGAACAACGAGGTGCTGGATGATTTCTTCAGCCGCAGCGGCAAAGGGATAACCATAGAGACAAAGATAGGGATAACCATAGAGACAAAGATCGACCTGATACTTCATCTCTTCCTGAGGACAACAATGTTTTACCACCGGTACCTCAAACAGATCAACAACCAGACAGCGATGATCGAGCAGGACCTCGAGAAGTCGACCAGGAACCAGGAGCTTCATCGACTCCTTAAGATGGAAAAGTGCCTGGTCTATTTCACCACTTCGCTTCGATCAAATGAGATGATGATGCTCAAGCTCAAGAACTCGAAGTGGATACGTGAATATGAGTTTTCATCCGACCTCCTTGAGGAAGCTACCATAGAGAACCGCCAGGCTATTGAGATGGCCAAGATATACAGTGACATTCAAAGCGGAATGATGGATGCCTTTGCCTCTGTCATCTCCAACAATCTCAACATCGTGATGAAGTCACTTACCATCGTCACCATTATACTGATGATACCTACCCTGATAGCTAGTTTCTACGGCATGAACGTACCGAACAGGCTTGAGACCAATATGAATGCCTTCTGGTTCATACTGGGAGGTTCTGTCATCCTCGCATTTGCAGGCGTGTTTCTGCTCAGGAGAAAAAAGTGGATGTAGTCACTGCCGGCTGACCTGATGCCGGCACTCTTTTTAACCGGCCCCGGACAGATGTTTCCTTATCTTTTCAAGGTTTTGTGGTGTGCCGCAGTCGAACCAGTATCCGTAGTCATGCAGGCAGGTCATTATCTGATGCTCTTTTGCCAGCATCAGGTAGAGCGATGTAAGCGAGTACACTCCCGGGGTCATCAGCTCAAAAACAGCAGGCGACAGCATCTGTATTCCTGAGAAGCCGACCTCTTCCAGTTTTTTACTGCTGCCGACGGTTATGATCTCCTCCCTGGTGGCATTGTTCCTCCAGCCCCTCACCCGCCCTGCCGGGTCAACAAGCAGTTGCCTGTTGCCTGGCCTGTGTCTCACGGCAAGAGTAGCCAGGGCGCCGGATTCCAAATGCTGCCTGTACATTCCCGGAAGATCGAGATCAGTAAACTCATCGACATTATGACACAGGAAAGGAAGGTCATCGAAGAACAGCCTGGCCTTCATCAATCCGCCAGCCGTGTCAAGCAACTTGTCGCTCTCATCGGATACAGTAATCTTATATCCCTTCTGCCTGAGCTTTTCAATCTCCTCCAGCATCTGGCCGGGATGATGGTGTATGTTTACGATGAGATCGTCAAACCCGGCCTTTGCAAGCTTCTCAGCTGTAAGCTCAAGCATCGATCTGCCGTTGATGATGGCAAGTGCCTTGGGTCTGGACCGGGTAAGGTCGCCCAGCCTTGTCCCGAGGCCGGCGGCAAAGATCATCGCTTTCATTTGTCAAGCTCTGAATGACTTACCGAGACTGTTACCCCGGGCATTGCTGACAGTAATGATGCTACCTTTGCTGCACACCATACCGAGCGCTGTTGTCCGCCTATACAGCCAAATGCCACGTTTATCTCAATCACTCCCTTTCTCCTGAGCATCGGCAGGGAGTTGCGTATGATGTTGGTACAGTCACCGGCAAAAGCTACTGCCTCATCATCATTACCGAAGAACTCGGCAACTTCAGGATCAAAGCCGGTGAGTTCGGCAAGGTCAGGTACATGTGCCGGGTTTCTCAACCCCCTGCAGTCAAAGACAAACCCGCCACCGTTATCATAATTGACAGTCCTGCCCTTTACATAGGAAAAACTTTCGATGTTAATCGTCACCATCTGCTGATAATGAGACAGGATACGATATTTTCTCTGAAGAGGTACTGCCTCCGAGGCTTTCTTCAGCTCCGGGAGAGCAATCTGCACGGCATCACCGGCAAGCAGATCATTCATCAGCTCCACTGCAGGAACGATGCTCTCGGTGAATGTCGGCTTGTTCTCATGAAGTCCCCTGAAGCCAAAGGCACCGAGAGCCTGCATCAGCCTGACAAGTGTAAAGGCACCCTGGTACTTTTCAATTGACTGCCTTGTTTTGCCTGTGGCAGAGGCAAAGAGGTCAAGATGACGGTCAAGCGTTTTTTGGCGTATTGCCGAAGGAATATATGCCTTGGCATCATAAACGAGTGAGGCTATGTCATACTGTGGCGCACCCAGTCTTCCTCCCTGGTAGTCAATATACCACGGTTTGCCGTCCCTGATCATAATATTGGCTGTCTGGAAATCACGGAAAAGGAAATACTCCTGGCCCGCATCAAGCAGGAAGAGGGTAAGCAGTTCAAAATCCCGCTCCAGCTTTGTCTCATTGAACGGAGCACCGATCAGCTTCAGGAACATATACTTATAATAGTTAAGGTCCCATACGATGCTCTGGCGGTCAAAGCTCCTGTGGGGGTAACACAACGACAGGTCCAGGCCGTCGATGCCTTCAGTCTGAAGCCTCACAAGGTCGGCGGCTATCGTAAGGAAAAGAGCCTCTGTCTCACCGTTGAACCTCTCCTCATCAGAACGTTGTGCCAGCCAGGTAAAAAGATTTGTATCTCCAAGATCCTCAAGAAAGTATATTTTCTCTTCCGGATAATATACATATATCTCAGGAACCGGCAAGCCTTTGGATCTGAAATGGTTGGAGAAGCCGACAAAGGCCTCGTTCTCCTCGCGGCCCGGGTTATAGGCACCGATTACCTGCCCCTCGGGGTAAAAGAATCTGAAGTATACACGGTCTGATCCTGATTGCGGAAGACGCGTTATCATATCTGGAGGAGTGCCCTTCCATTTTATAAAAGCCTGTTCTACGGTAGTTCTTACATCCATTTCAGAACCTGATTATGATCTTCCTGCGATATAGTATATATCCAAGAGCCCAGATGAATACCACCTGCATAATAGCGAAGAGCAGGCTGGCAAGCTTCTGTTCTGTGAACAGCGGGCTGCAGATATTGGTGAAGATCCATTTATACAGTGTTAACTCTCCTATTTTGACTGCCAGCATGGTTTTTGTCCATATGCCTGCCAGGAGATAGGTGGTCATGGGATTAAGCCCGAAAGGCATGAAGAAGTTAAGCTTGAGCAGCAATGCGAAGGCTATTACCAGCAGCCCTACTGTAAGAACAAACATGGAGCTCTGGTTTCCCCCTGAAGCTGCTTTCCAGATGAACCCTGCCACAGCCAGGACAGCTCCCATAACCAGGATAATACCTATGGTATGCCAGTTCTGTATCTTGAGGATATCCACTATCATAAACAGGAGTGCCAGTATAACCATCCCGATACCGCCAGCATACAGCACATATGAGCTGGTCCAGATAGGCTTGTTGATCGGGAAATAGTGGTTCCATATCAATCCTGCCCCGATGAGCAAAGCGCCGGCCAGTGCGAGCCATCCTACTGTTTTCCATGAGTTGCCCATTTTGCCAGTAAGGCTGCCGGCCATAAATCCCAGCAGGACTGTTGCTGTTGCAGGTAGCGTGCTGAGCAGACCTTCAGGGTCAAATGGCATTCCGAATCCTTTGTAGAGATGGTTCTCTCCCAGAACAGCTATGTCAACCGTACGGGCGAAATTACCCTCCAGGGAATAGGGATCACTACCCCCGAGAAAATACATCAGCGCCCAGTAGCCAAGTAATATCACCGCAGTGGTGATCCATATGTAATTCTTTTTTACCAGCAGGACCAGCAGAGCTCCCAGGCCCCATGCCAGTGCTATACGCTGCAGGACCCCCATGATCCTCAGCGTGCTGTAATCACGGGCGAAGTGCGGAAAAATGTTAAGAAACAGCCCTGCGCCAAAGATCAGCAGGACCCTTCGCAGGATGCGTACCAATGATGCTCCGCTGAACTCAAAATTGTACTTGCGTAGCGAATACCACATTGCCACTCCTGAAATGAAAAGGAATGAGGGGAATACAAGGTCTGTCGGAGTGCACCCATGCCAGGAGGCATGTCTGAGAGGCGCGAAGACGTGACTCCATGTGCCCGGTGTGTTGACTATGATCATGAAGGCCACCGTCATACCCCTGAAAACGTCAAGTGACATAAGCCGTGCCGACCTGGCCCCTGCTTTACCTGATGAAATCTTTGCTGGTGTCATAACTGTTTTATTATTCCCGTAAAAATAGCAATTTGGAACTAATCAGGAGGGAAAAGATTACCAAAGAAAATTGCTACTTTTGGTTCATCCTTAAAAACAGCATTCTATGAAAAAGATATTTCTTCCCGTTCTGTTTTCACTTGCAGTTCTTTCATTCATCATACCCGGCGTTTATGCCACGGTAACAGATGTGCCATGGCAGAAGTACTCTGATGACAATAAAGTCGACAGTCTGCTTGACACCATGACCCTGAGAGAGATGATTGCACAGCTTATCTGGGTGCCTGCCTGGGCTGATGCCACGGGAGGAAATTTCAGGCAGGTGGAGGAGCTGGTGACAAAGTACGGCATAGGCGGTGTGATCTTTTTTGAAGGGTCACGGGATCTCCAGGTTGACTTCACCAGGAGGATAAACGAGGTCAGTAAGATACCTCTTATTATCGCACAGGATGCCGAGTGGGGAACAGGTATGCGCCTGACGGAGGTGGAGGATTTTCCTTACCAGATGACCCTCGGGGCACTCCAGGATGACTCCCTGATTTACAGGATGGGGTCTGCTGTTGCATGGCAATGTCACGACATCGGGGTAAACATCAACCTGGCGCCGGTGGCTGACGTGAACAACAATCCTCTCAATCCTGTCATCAATTACCGCTCCTTCGGCGAGGATCCGCAGAAAGTAGCCGACAAAGCTGCCATGTACATGAAGGGCATGCAGGATCATGGCATTATTGCCTGTGCCAAGCACTTCCCGGGTCACGGTGACACAGATGTGGATTCGCACACGGGGCTGCCGGTTATCAGGGGCGACCGCAAAAGATTTGATACCGTAGAGCTGATACCCTTCCGGCGCCTGATTGATGAAGGTGTGGGTGCAGTGATGACAGCACATATCAATGTGCCGGGACTGGATGATACCCCCCTGCTGCCTGCCACCTTCTCGCAGAAGGTTATCACCGGCATCCTCCGTAATGATGAACATTTCAGGGGACTGATAATAACAGATGCCATGAACATGGCGGGTGCCACTCTGACCTACCCGTCAGGTATTGCCGATGCCGAGGCGCTCAAAGCCGGCAATGATGTTATTGAATACTCCACAGATCCCCTGAAAGCTATTGATGAGATAGCCCGGAGGGTTGAAACAGGAGAGATACCGCTGGAGCAGATAAAAACAAGGTGCCGCAAACTGCTGGAAGCCAAAGTATGGCTTGAGAGCCGCAATGACTCCGTGAGCGGCTGCGGAGATGATGCCCATGGCCTGCCCGCCTCCGCCCACCCGGCATTGATAAGGGACCTGTACGCAGGTGCAATGACACTTATTGAAAATAATGATAACCTCCTGCCCTTTGGCCGTCTCGACAAGATCAGGATTGCTACAGTGGCTGTCAACAGGCTGGGTATGACCGAGTTTCAGAAGATGACTGACAGGTATACCAATGCTGACCACTACTTTATTGATCCTGACAATGTTCAGGGAGCACGGTTTATTATCTCAAAACTTAAGGATTATGATGTGGTTATCGCCGGATTCTGTGCTCTTAAACAGAAACCGGCTGGTTTGTACGGTGTGACCCCGGAGCTTAACAGTGTCTTCCACCAGATTGCATCACTCGACAGGTCGGCAGTCATCTGGTTTGGTAACCCGTACGGGATAGCACGGCTCGACATGTCAGTCAAACCCACAGCCATGCTTGTAGCATACCAGGATAACAAATATTCTCAACAGACGGCTGTACAGGTACTGTTCGGTGGCCTGGGGGCCTCCGGCAAACTGCCGGTGACAATTAATGCAGGCTACCCGGCAGGCTATGGCATAAAGACTGCCGGCGATATGAGGTTACAGTTCGGCTTCCCTGAAAATGCCGGTCTGTCATCAGAAATACTGTTCAGCAAGGTCGATTCCATAGTGAAATCAGGCCTTGATTCCCTTGCTTTCCCAGGCTGCCAGGTGTTGATAGCTTGCAAGGGAATAGTAGTACTTGATAAATGTTACGGACACCATATGTACGACAGTACGGAGGCTGTCACTGAATATGACCTGTGGGACCTTGCCTCCGTCACAAAAGTATCAGCCGGCACACCTTCGCTCATGGTATTGCAGGACAGGGGACTCTTTGACCCGGACAAGACGCTTGGATATTACCTTCCATGGTACAGGCATTCCAACAAAGGTGACATGCTGCTGCGCGACATGCTCTCACACCAGGCAGGCCTGGTACCTTTTATTCCTTTCTGGAGAAACACACTCAGGGAAGACAGGTCGTTTAAAAAAGGGATCTTCAGCGACTATAATCACAGGAAATATTCTCTTCCTGTCTCTGACTCATTGTATATGAACATACGTTATGTCAGGGAAATGTTCAGGGAGTTACGTGACAGCAGGATTACAGAGAGATATAAATACGTATACTCAGACAACACCTTCATTCTGGCTGCTGAAATCGTCGAGGCCCTTACTGACACCACCATTGACAGATTTGCGCCCCAGGACATCTACCGTCCTATCGGTGCTTTCAATATCACCTACAATCCGCTCGCAAAGTACCCGAGGGAGAGGATTGTCCCGACGGAATATGATTCCTTGTTCCGCAAGCAGCTTATCAGGGGCACGGTGCATGACGAGGGTGCAGCGATGCTGGGAGGTGTCTCAGGCCATGCCGGCCTCTTCGCCTCCGGCAACGACCTGTTGAAGCTTATGGAAACATACCGCAGAGGAGGTGAATACGGGGGAGCACGCATATTCAGCAAGGAGGTGCTGAAGGAATATACCACCATGCAGTTTCCGCAGAATAATAACAGGCGCGGACTAGGGTTTGACAAGCCGATGTTGCACAATGACACCATACCGCCTGAGGATATTTATCCATGCTGGTCAGCCTCACCCTCAAGCTTCGGGCACGGCGGGTTCACCGGCACTTTCGTCTGGGTTGACCCGGAGGCTGAGATATCGTATGTCTTCCTGAGCAACAGGGTTTATCCCACCCGTTATAACAGCAAACTCTCCGATCAGTCTATCCGCGGCAATATACTGCAGGCTGTCTATGACTCAAGAATAAAATGATCACTGTAAACGGGCCTTCCGGGAAGCCTCAGCAAGGAGGTGAATGATTTCCGGGAAGATACCTGGTTCAGTGTAGCAGAAAAAAAAAGGAGGCTGTCTCATTTCTGAAACAGCCTCTCTTCTTTTGTGCCCAGGACAAGACTCGAACTTGCACACCCTTGCGAGCACCAGCCCCTCAAGCTGGCGTGTCTACCAATTTCACCACCTGGGCGTGGTTTGTGGTGCCCAGAACAGGACTCGAACCTGCACATCATTGCTGACACTAGTCCCTGAAACTAGCGCGTCTACCAATTTCGCCATCTGGGCTTCTACAAGTCGAAAGTCAAAAGTTGCTGTGAATTGTGACCTCTTTTGTCTTTTGTCTTGCAATGCGGCTGCAAAAATAAATATTTTTTTTTATCAATGAGCCACTTTATTTAAAAGACAAAAAAAAATAATCGCAGATGCCACTTTTATATATATTTGAGCTCCAAAATCTGATGTTTAATTCTGGCGGATATCCCCATATGGATTTAACTTAAAATGAAGATATACAAATTCGGCGGAACCTCAGTAGGCAGTCCTGAACGCTTCAGGGCCCTGATACCTCTGATCAATGACGGAAAACTGAAGGTCGTTGTTCTTTCGGCCATGGCCGGCACCACCAATACCCTGGTGGAGATTTCAGAACTGTTTTCTGCAGGTAAAAGGGATGAAGCCGCCACCATGACCAGACAGCTCCGGGAAAGATACCATCAGGTAGCTGATGAGCTGTTGTCATCTGCCACCTGGGGTGAGAGAGCCCACGACCTCATCGATGAGCATTTCGATTATATCACTACACTTTTTTCCCGCGAGTTCAGCAGGCACAATGAGAAACGCATTGTTGCCCGTGGTGAGCTGATCTCAACAGCACTTCTGCACTTCCTGCTCTCAGAGGCCGGCATCCCCTCCCTCCTGGTCCCGGCCCTCAATTTTATGAGGATCGACAAGGACGGTGAGCCTGACTACTTCTATATAAGGGAAAACATCAAGCGTGAGATGGCGGCAGTGCAGGATGAGAAGATAATTATCACCCAGGGCTTCATATGCCGTAATGTCTTCGGTGAGACCGATAACCTGCGCCGTGGCGGCAGCGACTACAGTGCAACCATCATCGGAGCAGCCCTGGGTGCACAGGAGATACAGATATGGACAGACATCAGCGGATTACACAATAATGACCCGCGCTTTGTGGAGAACACCAGGGTCATAAGGAATCTGTCTTATGGCGAAGCGGCTGAGCTGGCTTATTTCGGGGCAAAGATACTCCATCCCTCAAGCATCAACCCTGCCAGGCTTAAAAACATCCCGGTAAGACTGAAGAACACCCTCGAGCCCTCCGATGAAGGTACTCTTATCACATCAACTTCTGCCTACGAGGATTACAAAGCCGTTGCTGCCAAAGACGGCATAATAGTCCTCAGGATACATTCTGACAGGATGCTAATGGCTTACGGGTTCATGAGAAGGATATTCGAAGCCTTTGAAGCCTTCAAGACTCCTATCGATATGATCACCACATCAGAGGTATCCGTTTCCCTGACAATTGATGACCCCACGTACCTTGACGATATAGTGAGAACCCTCAGTTCAATAGGCAACGTCGAGGTTGACCGCGACCAGTCAATAATATGTGTTGTCGGTGATTTCCGGCCGGACAGGGTCGGGTCCGCACCGGAGATTTTTGAAGCCCTGAATGAGATACCCGTCAAAATGATATCTTACGGAGGAAGCGAGAACAGCGTTTCGATATTGATTAATACAAGCGACAAGATTGTGGCATTGAAGTCGCTGAGCAACAAACTATTTCCTGAAGAATAATGTTCACACAAGAGACAATTGAAAGACTGAGGAGTGTTCAGACTCCCTATTATTATTATGATACCGACATGCTGCGTGAGACCCTTGCCGTGGCCTCAGGTGAGGCGGCCAACAAAGGGTTTAAAGTCCATTACGCGGTCAAGGCGAACTTCAACCCAGTTATAATGAAGATCATAGCCGGCTACGGTCTCGGAGCCGACTGTGTCAGCAGTAACGAGATTGAACATGCCATTTCATGCGGGTTTCCTGCGGAAGAGACGGTCTTTGCCGGCGTGGGCAAGAGCGACAGGGAGATAGAAACAGCCCTCAGGCTGGGTATAAAATGCTTTAACGTGGAGTCCGCGGCTGAGCTGGAAGTCATCGACGGTATCGCAGGCAGGATGGGTAAAACTGCATCTGTGGCACTGCGTATCAATCCGAATGTTGAGGCTCACACGATCAGGCATATTACCACAGGCACTGATGAGAACAAGTTCGGCATCAGGATAGTCGAGCTTGAGAGTGTGATCTCCACACTCAATGAACTGAATAACATAAAATACCGTGGCATCCATTTCCATATAGGCTCACAGATCACTGACCTCCACGTTTTCAGAAACCTCAGCAGCAGGATCAATGAGCTGTGGCAATGGCTGACCGACAGGGGAATGGAACCTGATGATATTAATGTAGGCGGCGGCCTGGGTGTTAACTATGATGACCCCGACCGTTTCCCTCCTTTCGCGGATTATTTTGACATCTTCAGGGAACATCTCGATAACAGGATACGCAGTTCCGTATCGTTTGAGCTGGGCAGGTCACTCACAGCCAACTGCGGTTCATTGATATCAACAGTGCTGTTTGTCAAGCCCGGAGCAGGAGAGACATTCCTGATCCTTGATGCAGGCATGACCGACCTCATGAGACCGGCTCTCTATCATGCCTATCACCGTATTGAGAACCTCACCTCGAAGCTTCCTGCAAAGAAATATACTGTAGCAGGGCCGATATGTGAGACTACCGACACCTTTGGCAGGTTTATCTCACTGCCGGAGACAGGACGAGGTGATCTGATCGCAATCCGGTCTGCCGGAGCCTATGGCGAGGTAATGGCCTCAAGGTACAACATGCGCTCACTCCCCCCGTCAGTCTTCTCAGATGAAATAAACTGACAGACTGAATTACTGTCCCGACCTTACAGTCAAGGATTTCCGCTCGCACTGATATGACTTCAAGTTTAGGAGTGCAACGACGAACCGAACCGCCAGTTGACGTTGAGCTCGCCGAAGGCAAATCCCGATAACGAAGTGTATCGGGAGCTGCAAGACCGCACGACTGCATGACTGCAAGACTTCGCTTAGCGACAGACCTTCAGACCCAAGACCTTCAGATTGAAGAGCGAAGCTCTGAAACCCCGCACACGAAGTGTCGGGGCCTTCAGACAAAAAAAAGCTGCCTGAGCAGCTTTTTTTATTTATTCATCAGGAATTCTT
Source organism: Bacteroidota bacterium (assembly GCA_003250475.1). Taxonomy (GTDB): domain Bacteria; phylum Bacteroidota; class Bacteroidia; order Bacteroidales; family VadinHA17; genus SR-FBR-E99. The sequence goes on from QKGI01000139.1 coordinate 38,560, forward strand.
CCTCTTAAGCTTCTTCTTTACAGGTTCGGAAAGGAAGAGCATGACAAGACCGAATACCAGTGTACACAGTCCCGATATCAGGTTAATATTCACGTTCAGTGAAGGCATGTACAGAGCTTCATTGCCTATAGTAGCCAGCCCGTATACTGTAATTATCACTCCGAATATCGAGAACATCATTCCTATGGGAAATCTTATATCTAACATGATGCTAATTTTTTAAGTTACCAGAAGATGATTGAAAGAGTTATCATTATCAGCCCGACTATTGTGGCAAGGAACCAGGGCCTCTGGTACCATATCACGCCGCTGTCATCCAGTTTCGGAGTCATGGAATAGACCAGGCCGTTAAGCTCGGCATCACTCTTTGAGCGTTTTGAAAGAAGTGAAATGATCACAGTGAGCAATGTTGAGGTAGTAAACGCTATTATTGCAGTCCAGAAATTCTGAGCCATCTCAACGGGATAGACATGCAGAACACCGAGCCAGCCTCCCTTGACAAGTGTGGTTGCTCCTTCCGGCTGCGTCAGTCCGTGGTGCACCAGGGCTATAAGAAATCCGGCCAGCAGTCCGGTGAACGCTGCATTACCTGTTGAACGTTTCCAGAACATACCCAGGAAAATAACAGCAAACAACGGGGCGTTGATCATCGAGAATATTGTCTGCAGGAAGTCCATGATGTTCCCGAATTTGCTGGCTATGTAAGCAGCTGCTATGCTGACCAGCACGCCTACTATCGTTGCCATCTTACCAACCTTCAGGTAATGGCGGTCATCGGCATCCTTATCGCCTGTTGCGGGCCTGATATAGCTCTGATAGATATCGTATGTCCAGACCGTATTGAATGCTGAAACGTTTCCGGCCATCCCTGACATGAAGGAGGCCAGAAGGGCTGTAACGCCCAGGCCAAGGACCCCGGCAGGAAGATAATGCTTGAGCAGCATGATGATGGTATAGTCATATATGGGCTGCCCGGCATCATTGAGTGGCAGTGAGAATCCTTTCAGGGGATCATTGAGGAGCACCAGGGCTGCTATACCGGGAACAATTATCAGGAACGGGATGAACATTTTTGGGATGGCTCCTATAAGAGGCACTTTTCTTGCTGCCGTCATCGATTCGGCTGCCATGGCCCTCTGTACGATGAGGAAGTTTGTACACCAGTACCCGAAAGAAAGAACAAAACCCAGTCCCGCAAATATACCATACCATGCCACTCCCAGCGGGTTGCCGGAGGCATTGGCTGTATATTTCCACGTTGTTGTCCAGGCGTCAGCGGCAAACCCCTTGCTCTCCACGATGGGTGCAAGACTGTGTTGCAGACCTCCCCATCCTCCCACGTCGCTCATTACAAGGATTGCCATCGGCAACAGGCCAATGACAATAATGAAGAACTGCAGCACCTCATTGTAAATGGCAGAAGAGAGACCACCGAGATAGGTATATGCCAGTACTATTGCAGCTGATGCAAGGAGTGAGACGTTAAAGTTCCAGCCAAGCACATTCTCAAGCAGGATAGCCAGCGCGTACATCGAGATACCTGATGCAAGAACCGTCATCACAGCAAAAAGGATGGCATTAAGTCCGCGTGTCTTCTCATTGAAGCGCAGCTTGAGGTATTCAGGTACTGACCGTGCCTTGGATCCGTAGTAGAAGCGCATCATGAACAGTGCCAGGAAGACCATCGCCGGGATTGCTCCTATCCAGTAGAAATGCGTGGTGAGCATCCCGTACTTCAATCCTGATCCGGTCATCCCCATAACCTCGAGAGCACCGAGGTTGGTAGAGATGAATGCCAGGCCTGCAACCCATGCAGGAATGGATCTGCCTGCCTCAAGGAATGCCGTGGCATTCTTCATGTACTTCTTCAGGGCCCACCCGATGCCCAGCACAAAAAGGAAATAGACCGCCATTATCAGGTAGTCTATTCCTTGAAGAGCGAATTTTGTATCCATGTAAGTTCGTCGATTAGGTTTGTAAACACACAAACATAACGAAATTTATTACAGGGAGTGATTCCTCTACACCATTTTGTATGATCAGACTTTATTTCCTTACAGCATCCTCTACTGTCCTCGCCTTGAGGGGCAGCAACTGTTTTCTGTCGCGCGTCACGGCACTCTTGGTACCTGTATAATCAACCCAGGCCAGGAACTGGTTCAATTCATTTTTATAAAGCCTGTCCGTCTTGATGAATTCCACATCCTCATATCTCAGGGTGTAGTTGTTGTGTGTCTCATGCCATACATCGACATAGTAGATATAGGGACCCAGGTTGGTGAAAATTACCTTACCGGAGGAATTGGTGAAGCCTTCGGCAATGGCATTGGTTTCGTTGTCCCAGTCTTCCTCTGTCGGGTAAAGGATCACACTTGCACCTGCGACAGGATATTGATGGTAAAACTCAAGTACTTCAACCTCCAGCATCGTCGGTGATAAAACCTCAATGTCAAGATATGATTTGTCGACGTTACCGGACCTTGAGTAGGCGCTCAGGACAACGGTGAAGATACCCGATGCAGAATAAGAATGCGACGGTTCGTAAGCATCCGACCAGGTGCCGTCACCAAAATCCCATTCATAATCAACTGCATTGTTTGAACCGTTATAGAAGAGAATCTCCTCTCCTATCTCAGCCGTGATCTTATCTGCAAAGAAATAAGAATCCGGTTGTACATCACAAGAGCTGAGCATCATTGCTGCAGCTGCTACCGTTAAAATTAATATTCTGTTCATGACTGCCGTTATTAGTGCTGTTTATCCAAATCCAAATATTATGCCAATCGGGTTTACGGGGCCCGGTAACAATTCTTACTGCCCGGTAAATTGCGGATATGTGTATAAAAAATCATTATCTTTGCACACTATTTAAAGTTTGAGTTTATGATCAGTATAACATTTCCCGACGGATCAGTGAGGGAGTACAATAATGGTGTTACGGGTTATGAGATTGCCAGGTCAATCAGCCCGGGACTGGCAGCAGAAGTATATGCTGCGACAGTTAACGGTGAGGTATGGGATCTCTCCCGTCCGCTGACCGAAGATGCCACTCTCCGGCTTCATAAATGGGACGATGCAGAAGCAAAGCATGCCTTCTGGCACTCTTCCGCCCACCTTATGGCGGAGGCTCTGGAGGCTCTCTGGCCAGGTATCAAGTTCGGGATAGGGCCGGCCATAGAAAACGGGTTCTATTATGATGTCGATCCGGGAGAAGGTAAAGTAATAACTGATGCCGACCTGCCTCTCATCGAGGATAAGATGAGGGAACTGGCTGCCATGAACAGTCCTATTGTCCGCTCCGAGATAAGCAAGAGCGATGCCATGGAGCTATTTACAAAAAAGGGCGATGAGTACAAGACAGAGCTTATCTCTGAGCTCGAGGACGGCACCATCACTCTCTACAGCCAGGGTAACTTCACCGACCTATGCCGCGGTCCCCACCTCCCTGACACATCACATATCAAAGCCATCAAGGTTCTCAGCCTTGCCGGTGCATACTGGCGTGGCGATGAGAAACGCAGGATGATGACACGCATATATGGCATCACCTTCCCGAAGCAGAAGATGCTTGATGAGTATATGGTTATGCTCGAGGAGGCGCGCAAGCGTGACCATCGCCGTATCGGGAAAGACCTTGAACTGTTTGCCTTCTCACCGAAGGTTGGCATGGGTCTGCCCCTGTGGCTCCCCAAGGGTGCTGACATGAAGCAGCGACTCATCGATTTCATGACAGGAGTATTGAAAGCGAGGGGATACGAGATGGTCTCAACCCCGCATATCGGCAATGTTGAGCTTTATAAGACGTCGGGTCACTTTGAAAAATACGGCGCCGACTCATTCCGGCCTATTACCACGCCGCAGGAAGGCGAGGTATTCATGCTCAAGCCGATGAACTGCCCGCATCACTGTGAAATATTCAATGCGACACCACATTCATACAGGGACCTGCCGGTAAGGATGGCAGAATTCGGAACTGTTTACAGGTATGAGCAGAGCGGAGAACTGCACGGACTGACACGTGTGCGCAGCTTCACACAGGATGACGCTCACCACTTCTGCCGTGCCGATCAGCTGAAGGAGGAATTCAAAAGCATAATCGACCTGGTACAATATATCTTCAGGATCGCGGGCTTCAACGAGTTTACAGCACAGATATCGCTGCGTGATCCGGCAAACAGGGAGAAATACATCGGCAGCGACGAGAACTGGGAGAAAGCTGAAAAAGCTATTATCGAGGCAGCAGGGGAAAAGAATCTAAAGACAACACTGGCTGTAGGCGAGGCTGCCTTCTACGGTCCCAAGCTCGACTTCATGGTGCGCGATGCCATCGGACGTAAATGGCAGCTGGGAACCATACAGGTCGACTACAACCTTCCCGAGAGGTTTGGTCTTGAATATACCGGTAGTGACAACCAGAAACACCAGCCTGTGATGATACACAGGGCCATCTTTGGCTCAATGGAAAGATTCGTGGCTGTCCTGATAGAAAATACTGCGGGCAGATTTCCGCTGTGGCTAACCCCTGACCAGGCAGTAATACTGCCTATCAGCGAAAAATTTAACGATTATTCGAAAACTGTTTTAAATCTCCTTAATAATTCCGATATTCGCACCCTGATTGACGACAGGAGCGAAAAAATCGGTAAGAAGATAAGGGATAATGAGTTAAAGAGAATCCCGTACCTTCTTGTTGTTGGCGAAAAAGAGGTTGAAGCCGGTACCGTTTCTGTCAGGAGACAGGGTGAGGGTGATAAGGGAGTCATGAAACCCGGGGAGTTCATCAGCCTTGTGAGGGAAGAGATCAATAAGGAAATAGGCAACTAAGAGATTGGTTTTAAACATAGTATTAACTTAACTGGAGGACAAAACAATAGCAGGACCGATCTATTCCAGGCCCAGGCCGGGAAGAAAACCCGAACCGGAACACCGGATTAACAACAGGATCACAGCCAGAACAGTAAGGGTTGTGGGCGAAAATATTGAGGCCAGGGTGATGAGCCTTGGTGATGCCCTGAGACTGGCAGACGAAATGGAGCTGGATCTTGTTGAAATATCTCCCAACGCTGACCCACCTGTCTGCAAGATCATTGATTACCAGAAGTTTCTGTATCAACAGAAGAAGAAACAAAAAGAGATTAAGGCCAATGCTACCAAGGTTGTGGTCAAAGAGATACGCTTCGGACCGAACACTGACGATCACGACTACAACTTCAAGCTGAAGCATGCCATGAATTTTCTCGATGAGGGTGCCAAAGTAAGGGCATATGTATTCTTCAAGGGAAGATCGATACTGTTCAAGGAACAGGGGGAGAAGCTTCTGGCAAGATTTGTTGAAGACCTGGATGAATACGGAAAGGTAGACCAGACACCCAGGCTTGAAGGGAAAAGAATGATCATCATTCTCTCTCCAAAGAAGAAGAAGTAATTTTTTTTACACATATATATAACATGCCAAAAATGAAAACAAATCCGGGTGCAAAGAAGAGATTTTCTTTGACCGGTTCAGGTAAAATCAAGCGTAAGCATGCTTTCAAGAGCCACATCCTTACCAAGAAGTCAACCAAACGTAAGAGAAATCTTACCTATGACGGACTTGTGGACAAGGCTGATGAGAGAAATGTAAAGCACCTTCTCGGGCTGAAATAGTGCTTACCACCTGACAGCGTGATAATCAATTGAATTATTAACCTGGATGTGAAGCATGAAAGACCCTTACGGGCGCTTACATCCGAAAAAGAGTAAAGAAAATGCCAAGAGCAACAAACGCACCAGCATCAAGGGCAAGGAGAAAGAAGATCCTGAAGCAGACCAAAGGCTATTTCGGCAACAACGCTAATGTATACACCGTTGCCAAGAATGTCCTTGAAAAGGGTCTTGCCTATTCTTACCGTGACCGTAAAGACAAGAAAGGACAGTTCAGGGCGTTATGGATCCAGAGGATCAACGCCGGTGTCCGCCTTCACGGAATGAGTTATTCGCAGTTTATCGGCGGACTTGAGAAAAAGGGTATCACCCTTAATCGCAAGACTCTCGCTGACCTGGCGATGAATCATCCTGAAGCCTTCAAGGCGATAGTAGATAAAGTGAAAGAATAAAAAAAAGCGGGCCTGACCCGCTTTTTTTTTATTATTACATTCCTGTCATCAGAGCTCTTTCCGGTATTGCCTGCAGCAATAATACCGGGAGCAATTGCTTACCATGTGATTCTGCAGGCAGGATGGCAGGTGCCTCGTTATCACCGCATAGCGCCCTTGAAGAACCTGTTGAACCTGATCTTTTTCAATCCCTGGGCCTCCTTATCGATAGAGAGCCACACCACTACCGGCCGTCCCACTATATGATCCTCGGGCACAAAACCCCAGAATCTTGAATCTGCCGAGTCATGACGGTTATCTCCCATCATCCAGTAGTAATCCATTTTAAAGGTATAGCTGTCAGCAGGCTCACCGTTGATATATATCAGGCTGTCAGCTATCACCAGATCATTCTCCTCGTAGATATCTATTATAGATGAGTAGAGGCTTATGTTGGTCATGTCAAGTTTCACCGTGGTCCCTTTTTTTGGTATCCACAGCGGTCCGAAGTTGTCTTCGTTCCACCTGTATTGCTGGTCATGCGGGAATACGGCGGGTGAATATTCTCCTGGTCTCCTGTAATCAGCTTCAACACCTGTTACATTTGCAAATCCCGAAATAAGTTCAGCATTGCTCTTTGTCAGGGGCAGCCTGTAAACTGTTCCCGAGAGCATCAGTGACTGGTCTGACTTTGCCACACCCATCCTCTCGAATGCCTTGGGGTTTATCCTTGTTCCGTTTGTCCGGACGTAATAGGATGTCTGCTGTGTTGAATAGACCTCATTGGGCTGGCCATTGACAAACAGCTCGCCTCCCTTTATCAGGATACTGTCGCCCGGTACGCCTACACACCTCTTGACATAGTTGTCACGCCTGTCTACAGGCCTGTAGATGACTGTATACTCATTCCATACCATCTCTCTTGCCAGGGCCTGGTACTCATCCTTGCTCCTCAGGGGCCGGTTTGCCCTTATATCGTCGGCAGTAAGCATCTCAACGCGCTCGCGTAAAATCTCATAATAGCTTACCGTCTGCATCTCAAGGCATACAGTATCTCCTGCAGGGAAGTTAAAGACCACTATGTCATTGTTCTTTACATGACCGAAACCGGGAAGTCTCTTGTACTTCCAGTGCACAAGGTTGGACCATGATTTTCCCCTGCCCCCGGTAAAGGGCATTGTATGCTGTGTGAAAGGAAAGGCAATCGGAGTATTCGGCATACGTGGTCCGTATGCTACCTTGCTTACTGCCAGATGGTCACCCACGAGGAGGGTCTTCTCCATGGAAGGTGTGGGGATGCGGTAATTCTGAAAAAGAAAGATGTTGATGAGCGTGACAGCTATTACTGCAAAAATGAGTGCATCGAGCCACTCTATCACTGTGCTGTTCTTGCCGTTACGTTTTTTCCAGAAAGCCCAGTTTACCTTCTTGCTGACATAGATATCAAATACTATGGGCAATCCGAGCAACAGCCAGTAGTTACCTATCCATATGACCCACAGGATATATAGCACGGCTACTATTCCAAATTTGAAATATTTGCTATTCAATAGTTCTTTCATCTCTCTTGATTTTGGCTGCAAATCTACTATAATAAATTTAAAACGTCTGCCATAGTATAAACTCCCTGGCGGGTTGCAACATACTTCGCCGCCATCAGTGCCCCCTGTGCGAAGCCTTTCCGGTCGATGGCCTCATGTCTCAGCGAGATAATATCTGAAGCGGATCTCCAGGTGACAGTATGTATCCCGGGCACCATCCCCTCTCTCACTGATGTCACCGGTATCATCCCCTCCTCCTGTGGGTTCTCGTCCGCAATCCTCCAGCCTCTGTACCCATTGTGTATCCCGGTGATCTGTCCTGCAAGCATTACAGCTGTACCGCTTGGAGCATCAAGCTTGGCTGTATGATGCACCTCTTCTATCGCGGGGCTGTAACCGGGAACCTCTCTCATAATTCGTGCCAACTCATTGTTCAGTCTTGATAAAATATTGACCCCGATGCTGAAATTAGGTGAGTGCAGGAATGACCCCTCCCTTTCGAGGCAATACCGTACTACCTCGTCATATCTTGACAGCCAGCCTGTTGAGCCGGAGACGACTGGCACCCCAAAGGAAAGGGCCATAAGTATGGTGTCTGCTGCCGATGCCGGGCCGGTAAACTCCACGGCAACGTCACACATTGACGCTGTCTGGCTGTTAAAAGCACCCTGGCTGCCTATGTCTGTCCTGATGACTATCTCATGTCCATCAGCGGCGGCAACCTGTTCCAGCTCACGCCCCATATGACCATAGCCAAGTATGGCGATCTTCATCTATGCTACTGCTTCAAGTTGTATCTTGGCTGTCTTATCCAGGTCTCTGGCGTAATACCTTGAGGCAATATAAAAGAGTGTTGCCCCCAGGATCAGCATGAACGGCAGGAGAGCCATGGCTGTTTTAATATCGTACAGGTCGTACAGCTTTCCTATCACCAGGGGTGCAGTGGATGCTCCCAGGAGGTTCTGCACCACTACTGCCACCGCGTATGACATCGCCCTCATGCCGGCATGAATGACATCCTGTGTCACGGCAGCGGCAGCCGGCACGAATGCAGTGACCGTCACCCCCATGAACAGGAAGAAGACATACTGAAGTGTCCCTTTTGTCAGCCAGAGGGCAATGAGAAGGAATAACGCCGCTAACAGCGAGGTAATGGTCGGGAAGAGCAGTCGCGCCCTGATATTTGATTTTCGCCATCTGTCGGTTATGATGCCTCCAAGCGGCGCCCCTACTATTGCCAGGACCATCACTGCGCTTGCCATCGAACCCGCCTTTTCAATGGGAAGGTCACGGGTGACATGGAAATATGTCGACAACCATGTTATAAGGGAGGTAGTCACAAACACAACAGCGGCAAAGCCAAAGTAGGTGAATATAAGAGATGGCCTGGAAAGGAACTCCCTGGCCATATCCTTCTTTTTCATCTTCACCACAACATTATTACTGTCGGTGGTTGAGAGATCAACTGTCTTGTAATCCTTGACGAAGAAGAAAAGTACTGCCACGATCATGCCCGGCAGTGCTACAATGCCGAAGGCATGTTTCCAGCCGAGGTTCGCTGCGATTATTCCGCCGAGAAGAACACCTATCGCTGTCCCGAGGGGAATTGAAGCATTCCACAGACCCATCATTTTCGATCTCTTGTCCTCCGGGTATAGACCCGAGATGACTGCGCTGCCACCGGGAGCATATCCGGCCTCACCAATACCTATCAGGGCTCTTGCCAGCACCAGTTGCACAAAATTGCCGGTAAGGGCACACAGCGCCGTTGCCAGACTCCAGAGAACAGCCATGATACCGATGGTCTTTGTCCGGTTCCAGCGATCTACAAGGATGGATATCGGAAAGGTAAGCAGTACGATAGCCCAGTAGACAGCCGAAACAAGCAGGCCGCTCTGGGTGTGTGTGATGCCGAGGTCCTGCTCGATGTGGACAAACATGGAGGTAACGACCATCCTGTCGATATAGTCGAACATGTAAAGCAGAAAGAGCAGGCTGAAAACATAGTTTGTGTAACCCTTTGAATAAAGATACCCTCGTGGAATGATCTTGTTTTTCATAGTCTCAGTTTTGTTGGAGTTAATGTTCACAGGTAAACAGGGACCTAAAATAGCTCCTATTTCTTTATTTTGAACCAGATTTATTCAATTGATTTCCCTGAAATTTCAATGTTTGCGGATTCTCAGGCACAAGATGAATTAAATCAGCGACATATGTTATGGCTCGCATGTCATGGCATGCAGAGAGAAATCGGACAAATCACTTAAACAGCGTCCACTGTCACGGTTAAAGTTATTGGCACCGGATTCATCTTGCCATTGGCTTCCTGCAGCCAGTGAAGATAGTTGACAGTATGCAGGTGTTGCATATATAAAGAACATAATCACCCTCCCAGCAGAGGCACAGGCATCTGCTGAGCTGATGATTATGCAATTCCCTGCCGTAGAAGATCCGGCAGACGAAAAGAAGCTTTAAAATGACAAACTGCTATTTTGTCTGGTCGTCTATGGTAGCACCAGGTGCATTTTTCTTTACCGATGCAATTCCATTCTCGCAACCGGCCTGAGATTCATACATCTCGCTGTTACCTATCACCTGGCCGTTGGAGGCCTTCAGGTTGAAATAGAATTTACCGTTTTTTGCAACCTTTGAATCAAAACTTTTTACATCAGCTGCATTTTTCATAACCGACTTTACACCGTTCATGCATGATGGTTTTGAAGCATATCCTTCACTCGCAAGAATTACCTGGCCATTGCCGGCGAGAAGATTGAACTGAAACTCGCCATTTTTCCTCTTTGAGATAACAAATTTTCCCATGTTGCTAAATTTTAATGAAATTTGATTTTGATTTGTCTTTATCAAATATACAAAAAAACTGTGTTAGATTTACGAAACGGGAACAGGATGAGGATAGATATAATAACAGCTCTTCCGGAGCTTTTGAAAAGTCCTTTTGATGAGTCGATCATCAAAAGAGCCAGGGCAAAGGGTATCGTCGAGATAAATGTCATTAACCTTCGTGACTATTCTACCGACAGGCACAGGAGTGTTGACGATTATCCCTTCGGTGGCGGCGCCGGGATGGTGATGATGGTTGAACCTGTATACAATTGCATTACTCATCTTACCTCGCAGCGCAAGTATGACGATATCATTTACACCTCTCCTGACGGTGTACCGTTCACGCAACCTGCAGCCAACGAGCTGTCTATGAAAGAGAACATCATCATCCTCGCCGGCCACTACAAGGGTATAGACCAGCGTATCAGGGACCACCTTATCACCCGTGAGATCTCCGTTGGCGATTATGTCCTCACCGGTGGTGAACTGCCTGCAGCTGTGATCACCGACGCCATTGTAAGGCTGTTACCCGGAGCCATTTCCGATGCGGAATCGGCCCTCTCGGACTCGTTCCAGGACAATCTTCTTGCCCCTCCGGTATATACGAGGCCTGCCGACTTCAGAGGCTGGAAGGTACCAGCGATTCTTACCGGGGGAAATACCCCGGAAATTGAAAAGTGGCGTTTTGAACAATCGGTCATCAATACCGAAAAGAAGCGCCCTGACCTGCTCCGGGAAGATTCCTGATTCTTTCTTTTCTTTTTGTCGAAAAAGGTTTGTATTATTGCCTCCCTGCTTGAAAAGACTTAAATAAACATATGCTATGAAACCTCATGATTACATCGAAAGAGAAGAGAAGTATGGTGCACACAACTATCACCCGCTGCCTGTCGTGCTTGACAGGGGTGAAGGTCCGTTTGTATGGGATGTGGAAGGAAAGAGGTATTATGATTTCCTCTCGGCCTACTCAGCCGTAAACCAGGGTCACTGCCATCCTAAGATCACAGCCGCTCTCATTGAACAGGCCGGGAAGCTTACCCTTACCTCAAGGGCTTTCTTCAACTCTGTTCTCGGTGAGTATGAGGAGTTCGTTACCAAGTACTTCGGTTATGACAAGGTTCTTCCGATGAACACCGGGGCTGAGGCTGATGAGACAGCACTAAAGCTATGCCGTAAATGGGCATATCTCAAAAAGGGGATAAAGGAAAACCAGGCCAAGATCATCGTATGCGAAGGTAATTTCCATGGCCGTACCATCACCATCGTTTCCATGTCAACGGACCCGGACGCCCGCAATGAGTACGGTCCTTTTACCCCTGGTTTCATCACCATTCCCTATAATGACTTACCGGCTCTTGAGAAAGCGCTGGCTGACCCTGACGTTGCCGGCTTCCTGGTTGAACCTATCCAGGGTGAGGCAGGTGTCTTCGTCCCGGATGAAGGATATATCCGAAAAGCGTATGATCTCTGCAAAAAGAATAATGTCCTCTTTATTGCCGACGAGGTACAGACGGGTATTGCACGAACAGGAAAACTTCTTGCCTGCGACCATGAAGGTGTAAGGCCTGACATTCTGATTCTTGGCAAAGCCCTTTCAGGTGGCGCGATGCCTGTTTCAGCAGTACTTGCCGATGACGGGATTATGCTTACCATCAAGCCAGGGGAGCACGGGTCTACTTTCGGCGGTAACCCGCTGGCCGGCAAGGTGGCAATAGCCGCCCTGGAGGTGATAAGAGACGAGAAACTGGCCGAGAAGGCTGAGAAGCTGGGCAAGATATTCCGCGATGAGATGAAGGCCCTGAAATCTGAAATGATAGAGCTGGTAAGGGGTAAAGGCCTCCTCAATGCCATCGTTATAAGACCTAAAAACGGCAAAGAGGCGTGGGATGTATGCCTTAAGATGATGGAACTCGGACTACTCGCCAAACCTACCCACGATCATATCATCAGGTTCGCACCCCCGCTGGTCATCACTGAGGAACAGCTGCGTGATGCTATTGCACTGATCAAAGAAGCCATATTAAGCTTTGAGTAAGCAACAGCTTTCGTAACATATATGAAGAATTTCCTGTTCTGGACCATTGCCGTGGTGATAACGGTCGCTGCTGCCATCTATCAGAGAACAACAGGTCCCTCCTATCCCTACCGTACAACTTCTGTCATTGACGGAACAGAGTACTCATTACGCCTGAAAAGGAGTCAGACAAACACCCATCCCTGCCTCATAAAACTGGCTGTTTCACCGGAGATAACCGGAGAGCTGTTTTTCCGCAAATACAAGATGAACGGGGAGTGGTCAATGGTTGTGATGAAACATGACGGGGAGCATCTCGCCGGTGAACTCCCCTCCCAGCCTGCAGCGGGAAAGCTTGAATACTATGTTGTCCTGACGGATACCTCAGGCATACAGACAGCAATTATGCGCGATAACCCTGTAGTGATAAGGTTCAAGGGCAACGTCCCCGCTGTAATAATGATACCTCATATACTTATCATGTTCTTTGCCATGCTACTCTCCAACCTGGCAGGTATCACAGCCGCGTCAGGAAGCACCCTGCAGAGGAGATATGGCCGCTGGGCTCTCTGGCTCCTGCTGGCAGGAGGTATGGTTCTCGGACCGCTGGTCCAGAAATTTGCTTTCGGGCAGCTATGGACAGGTATACCTTTCGGATGGGATCTTACTGACAATAAAACACTCATAGCGGTCATTGTATGGGTTTTTGCGGTGATAATGAACAGGAAGCGTGAACGTCCGGCATACACCATTGCTGCGGCAGTAATTCTGCTCCTTGTCTATTCAATCCCCCATAGCCTTTTCGGTTCTGAACTTGATTATGTATCCGGGACAGTAATCCAGGGTTGAAAAAAATTTCATTCTCTTTAGGCTTTTTTTTACCTTGGATGCAGCATTAGCACATCATTCACGTCATTGAGATGAAGAGTTCAAATACGTGGGTGCAGCGTCAAACATACTTAAACCAGATCTTGTTGTAAAGATGGAAAATGTTGAAGCAGCATTCAGGAACATCCACCAGGACCTGATCGACGGCTGTCGTTCGGGTGACCAGAAGGCTCAGTTCCAGGTTTACAAGCTCTACTATAAGGCGATGTTCAACACCAGCCTGCGTATTGTGAACGATGATATGGAAGCTGAAGATGTTATGCAGGAGGCGTTCCTCTCAGCTTTCGAGAAGATAAACACCTACTCGGGAACAGTCAGCTTCGGCGCATGGCTGAAGAAGATAGTGATCAACAGGTCACTCGACGCCCTGGGAAAAAGGAAAGCGATCTTTGAAGATATTGAGCATCACGTAGGTATCCGCGACGACAGTAATGAAGAGGCTGCCTATAAAGAGGACCTCGAGCTGAAGGTAGAGGAGGTGAAAGCCGCCATAGAAAGGCTGCCTGAGGGATACCGGGTGATCCTCTCTCTCTATCTCATCGAAGGTTATGACCATGACGAGATAGCAGAGATGCTGAACATTTCCAGCAGTACTTCGCGCTCTCAACTGTCGAGAGCCAAGCAAAAGCTGGTAGGTGAACTTAAGAACAGAAAAATTTACGAATGATGAATACTATAGAGGAAATAATCAGGAAAGGAAGGAGTGAGTTTGACGACAGGGAACCGTCAGACGGACACTTTGAGAGGTTCAGCTTCAAGCTGTCCGTAAGGCTTCATGCAGGCGTAGCGAAACGCAGCATAATGCCCTACCTCCTGAAAGCTGCCGTGGTAACACTCCTGATAACACTATCGTCACTCTGGACATATGACCATTTTGTCAGACCCAGCCTGAAGAAGACGATGACACTCAGTGAAGTATCGCCGGAGTACCGCGAGGTGGAGAAGTATTACGTGAGGCAGGTTGGTTTTATTGAAAATGAGTTCTCATCACTGGATATATCAAACCCCGATCAGAAAGAGGCTCTGATGAAGGAACTCACATCGATGGACTCAGTCTATGTTGAACTGCAGAAAGAGCTCAGGGCCAATCCTGATGACCAGAGGATCATCGATGCCATGATAAAGCATTACCAGACCAAGTTAGATGTTATGAACTACATTCTGGATCAGCTCAGACAGATAAAAGCAGAAACCGAAAATTCAGTCAGCCATGAAAAAGTCATTATTTAACCGTAGAGCGACACTCTTCGCAGTATTATTCTGCGCAGTCGCCCTGACAGCTTCAGCAGAGGAGGTCAAAAAAGAGTTTCACAGGGAGATGGTACCCATCGAAAACTCCACCCTTACCGTCAGCAATAAGTTCGGGTCAGTGGTAACGGAGACATGGGACAATGACAACATCGTTGTGGATGTGACGGTCAGGATCGAACACCCGTCAGCAGAGAAGGCAAGGAAACTCCTGGAAATGATCACCGTTGAATTCACCGAACAGGCAGGCAATCTTACCGCCGAGACCGTTTTCAGCAACGATTTTTCATCTATCAGCTGGAAAGGGTCAAACAACAGCTTCAGCATCAACTACAATATCAAGATGCCCGCCTATGTAAACCTCAACATAACCAACAAGTACGGCAACACAGTGGTTGACGAGGTCTCGGGACTCACTGTCTTAAACGTCAAGTACGGTGATCTCACCGTTAACAAGCTTACCAGGGGTAATGTTAAGCCGCTTAACTCACTGGTGGTCGCCTATGGTAAAGCCAACGCTTATGACCTGGGATGGGCGGAGATCAATGCACGTTATGTCGGCATGTTTGGCGTCGACAAGGCCCAGGCACTGCTGGTCGACAGCAAGTACTCGAAGGTATCCGTGGGGCAGGTCAGTTCACTCGTGGCCGACAGCAAGTATGACGGGTACAAGGTAACAGCCGCAAATAATATCGTGATAGTAGGCGGATACACTGATTTCAGCCTGGGTAAAGTCACGAAGAAGCTGGATGTTGAAACAAAATACGGCAACCTGTCTGTTGAAAAGATACCTGCCGGCTTCGAGAAAGTGACGGTAAAGTCAGGCTATTGTGCTGTAAAGCTGGGCATTGATCCTGCTGCCTGCTTCACGATAGATGCCAATGTCTCCTATGGAAGCCTGAAGTATGACAATGATAAGTTCTCACCTGAGAAGAGGATCATCGGTAACACATCGAGTGAGCTGTCGGGCAAGGTGGGTAGCTGCAGCAACCCGGGTTCCCAGGTTAAGGTGGATGCCTCCTACGGTTCAGTAAGGCTCAACTAAGAATACAACGTTCATTTAATAAACAGAAAAGCGGCGCCCCTTGAGAGGCGCCGCTTCTGTTTCCGGCTGCATTCATGGCAGCATCTTATCAGGCTCGTCAGAGAAAATGAAGACGGCTTTTTTCCCTCCGGAAGTCTTATACCCGCGGTACATTCCCTGGGAGTTAAATGGCATGCTCACGTTGCCCTTGCCGTCAACGGAGACCAGGCCGCCTGAGCCTCCGGCCTTTACAAGTTTATCATAAATGACCTCCCTGGCAGCTTCGTCAAGCGACAATCCCTTGTACTCCATCAACGCCGAGATGTCATGAGCCACTGTGTACCTGATAAAGAATTCCCCATGGCCGGTGGCGGAGACGGCGCAGGTGGCATTGTTGGCGTAGGTCCCTGCTCCTATCACCGGAACGTCGCCGACACGGTTGTATCTCTTGTTTGTCATACCCCCTGTAGAGGTGCCTGCTGCCAGGTCGCCATTCATATCGAGGGCCACGCAGCCGACGGTGCCGTGCTTGTCCTTCTCGATAGCCCTCATAAGCTCATCATACCTCCTCTCTACCCTGAAATACGAAGGATCAACTATCTGCAAACCCTGTTCCGCGGCAAACTCTGAAGCACCCTTTCCTGTCAGGAAGACGTGTGGCGACTTCTCCATCACGGTGCGTGCTGCGGTGATCGGGTTACGTATGTCCGTGACCCCGGCCACGGCGCCGGCGGCGAGGTTGCTGCCGTCCATGATGGCGGCATCGAGCTCGTTACGGCCTTCGTGGGTAAAGACTGCTCCCCTGCCTGCGTTGAACAGCGGCGAGTCCTCCAAGAGCCTGATGGTCCGTTCAACGGCATCAAGAGCCGAGCCGCCGGAGGCCAGTACGGCTGCGCCGGTGTCTATGACAGCCTGCAGTGTAGCCCTGTACTCCGCCTCCATCTCCGGCGTCATACGCTGACGCGTGATAGTGCCGGCGCCGCCGTGGACGACAATAGCCCACTGAGCCCCGCCCTTCGGGAGTAACAGGTCGATCTCCATGATAGCCTTGATAGCACGGTCAGAGAAAAAATCACCGGCGGGGAAGAGCGAGAACCGGCCCGCCCCCTCGTAGTTGTCACGGTCAATAAGAAGAACCTCCTGCTGGTCATTCCTGTTCACAACTTCACTGAGGGTGAAGGCAGCCCGGTAACCATCGATGCCGGCGATGACCACCAGTCCCTTGCGCAACACGTCGGGAACGGTCTGATAATAGCCCTTCAGAACATCCCTGAGCATATCCCCGGAGAAGGGTGTGGTACCATGAATACCCATCCCACGGCCGTAAAAAACAGTCCCGTAAGTCTCACTGTCAAGACCCTCCGGCAGCCCGGCAAGTATCTCCCGCTGCTTCCCGTTGACACAGATCCTCATAGTCTCTGAAAACAGGGGCTTGATATTCCTGTTGACAGTATACTGGCTGTCAAGCGACCTTACGGTTATGCGAACAGGGTTACTTATGTTCCTTACAGTAACAAGATCATTGCCGGCAATTATCTTCGTCTCCGTCGGCAGCGGCCATAGATCCTTTGCCTTTGAAGGTACTATACGTGCTACCGAGGTAGCTATCAGCAGACGGTGGCGGTTCACCGGATAATATATCTCGCCCCAGGAAAAGACAACACTCTCACCCCTGTCATTGGTCACTTCGACGTAAAGGTCTATTATCGGCTGGAAATCAGCCTCATTCTTCTTTTTGAGCACCACCCTGTCGAGGATGTCATACAGTGAATATCCGTCATAACGGTATGCCCCGGTGAAATGCGTCTCCCCGCCTGAAAGCGAGGTCTCTTTGACCGTTATACTGTGTCTGGGCAACCGTGTGATGTCAACGGTCATCTCCTTCTCAATCTCACCGGTAATAAGAATTTTCTTACTCCCCTTGAGCTGGTTTGTGGGAGCATCATCGTAGAAATCATTTGTCTGCCCTGTAACAATAACGGAAAGAAGCAGTGTCATGGCAGAAAAAAGCAGTGTCAGTTTTTTCATCTGTAAAATATTTCGTTATGCAAATCTATTCATTACGATCACTATCTCATATGATTTATAACATAACCGGGATTTTGTCCCGGCCTTCATCATTGGTGCGCCAGGTTCACATGTCAAGCTCAACAAGTGTTATTCCGGCACCGCCGCGGTCAACATGTTCGTCGGCAACACTCCTTACAGCTCCTGTTGATTCAAGGTATTGCCTTATCATCTGCCTGAGGATACCGTTTCCTTTGCCGTGAAGTATCCGCAGGTTCCTGTATTGTATCACCATGGCTGTGTCAAGGAAGTCCTGGACCGCCTGCAGAGCCTCCTCGGTACGCATGCCTCTTACGTCAATCTCGGGATGGAACTGGTTACGGCGTGTATTCAACGACCAGTCCAGTCTCTGCTGAGGTTTGTTTTTCGATATCTCCCTGCGGTATTCGGAAGCATCTACCGGCTCTGTCTTGGCTATATCAACATTCATCATCAGGCTGCCGGAGATAATCTGTAGCTTACTGCCTCTCACGGCTGTCACCTCGCCAATGGTATCCGTGCCGGTGATCCTTACAAAGTCACCTGGGGTCAGTATACCCGGCTTTTTTTTCGGAGCCGCCACGGGTTCCTTTTTTTTACTTACGCGCTTAACAATGCTTGCAGCAGGCGTTCCCATAGCCGGTGTGGCGATACCCGGTGTGTCAGGCTGTTTCTCCTCCTCTGTCAGGTGTTCGCGGAAAGAGTCAAGCTCCTCACGCACCTCCCTTGTCCTCTCTTTCTCTGCCTGAGCCTCACGAATGGTGCGTATTGTGTTTTCTATCATCTTGTTTGTGTCGCGCAGCAACTCTTCTGCCTTGCTTTTGGCCTGACTGATGATCTCCTTCTTCTGTGTCTTTATATCGCCCAGGTGGGCCTCATATGTTGCTATAAGCTCTTCCAGCCTCTTCTCATGACGCCTGGCTGCCTCTCTCTTCTTCTCCCAGTAACGCTTATCGCGTGCTATGACCCTCAGGTTACGGTCAAAGTCAATATTCCCCTCTCCTGCTCTTGCTGCCGCGTCGGCGAGTATCTCCTGGGGAAGGCCTATCTTCCTGGCTATCTCAAAGGCAAATGAGCTGCCGGGTTTTCCCTGATCGAGGCGGAAAAGAGGTTGCATGAGCTGGTTATCGAAGGCCATGGCGCCATTGCTGATTCCCTCCTGTGATGTGGCAAAGTGCTTCAGGTTGGTATAGTGAGTGGTTATAACCCCATAGGCACCTCGTTTGTTAAGCTCGGCCAGGATAGCCTCTGCCAGTGCTCCGCCTATGACAGGCTCGGTGCCTGTTCCAAACTCATCTATCATTATCAGTGAGCTGTCATCGGCATACCGGAGCATCTGCTTCATGTTTATGAGATGTGAGCTGTAGGTGCTCAGATCGTTATCTATGCTCTGTTCATCACCAATGTCTATGAAGAACCTGCCGAAAACACCTGTCTCTGTTCCTTCATCCACGGGGATAGTCATTCCGCATTGCAGCATGTACTGGACCAGCGCCACGGTCTTGAGGCATACAGACTTACCTCCTGCATTAGGCCCGGAGATGAGCAGTATCCGGTCTTTGTTGTCTATGGTGACAGTCAGTGGCACTACTTCCCTGCCTGAAGTACGCGCGAAAGCGAGGGTAAGCAGCGGGTGACGGGCATTGATCCACCTTATATGGGGTGTATCCGCTACCGGGGGCTTTATACACCGAAGCCTGTTGCCGAAGAGCGCTTTGGCCCTGATAAAGTCAATGCCGGCAAGGAAGACAAAGTTCTCTTCCAGGTCGTCTATATACGGTCTGATGGTATCTGCAAGGGCGGTTAGTATCCTTACTATCTCGCGCTTTTCCTGGTGCTCGAGTTCGGTGATCTCGTTATTCAGTTCAACAACCTCTGCCGGTTCTATGAAGACAGTCCTGCCCGTAGCCGACTCATCGTGCACGAACCCTTTTATACCTCTTTTATTAGAAGCACTGACAGGGATCACTCCCCTGCCGTTGCGTACGGCAACCGTGATATCCCGTTCCACAATGCCGTCGGCCTGCGCCTGCCTCAGGACTGCATGCAGTTTTCTGACGGCAGCCAGGTTCTTCGATGACAGATCTGCGCGGATAGTCTTCAGTGCCGGGGAAGCATTGTCGCGTATCTTACCCTCTTTGTCTATGATGCGGTCTATTGCTTCTGTGACAAAAGGATAATAGACCACCCTCAGGGTCATCTCTGTCAGCAACGGGTAACGGCCGTCCTTCCTGTTCCGGAAAAAAGAGATGATACGCCTGATGGTGTCAAGCGATCCGCGTAACGCCACAACCTCCTCAAGCTCAGGGAATGTGCCCTCGACACGCAGCTTCTCGAGCATGCTGTGGGGATCGTTATAATTGTCAGCCGGGAACTGCTCACCATAAGAAAGTATCTGCTGAAACTCCTCAGTGAGAGCCAGCCTGCTCCTTACCTCGCCGGCGGAGAAAGAGACATTCATTGAATCAACCATTCGCATGCCGGCACTGCTCAGACATCCTGCAATAAGCTGTTCTCTTATGCGGTCAAAGCCTATCTTTAATTCGTATGTTTCGGGATAGATCATATAATGCTACTCTCAGCACAAAAGTAAAGTTAATTAATGTTAATGCCTCATGCCTGTAAAATTTATGAATCTATATTTATTCCGCTTAAAAATCACCCGGATGAAAAATCTCTTCTATTCCGTCAGGACTGTAATGATCAGCATGCTGCTTCTCGTTATGGTCATGCCTGTTGCTTCACAGGAGGCAACCAATGACCTTGAGATGGTCTATAAGATCCGCCAGGAAGGTCAGCGCAACTCTGACATTGACACACTGGCTTACATAATGACCGATCTCGCGGGGCCGCGTCTCACAGGTTCGGCAGGAATTGACCGCGCCAACGAGATAGCCCGTGACAGGCTGGCCGGTTACGGGCTGTCAAATGTACGTGTTGAGGTGGCCGGTGAGTTCAGCCGTGGCGG
This sequence comes from Bacteroidota bacterium, assembly GCA_003250475.1. GTDB lineage: Bacteria > Bacteroidota > Bacteroidia > Bacteroidales > VadinHA17 > SR-FBR-E99. The sequence continues at coordinate 59,207 of QKGI01000139.1, forward strand.
ATGGGACTATTCCAGAGCTTATGCTGCTATGACCGCTCCCTATTACAATAACTTTTCTGTGACACCGGTGGCATGGACCTCGGGTACGAATGGTCTTATCAGGGGTGAGGTGGTGCTCGTCGATATAAGGAAGGTTGAAGATATAGAGCAATACAGGGGCAAGCTTAAGGGTAAGATTGTTATGACCCCGTCATCATCACAGTATGAGGTCAGCTATGAGCCCCTGGCCAACAGGCTCACCGATGATGACCTTAAGAAGCTTGCAATGGCGGATGCAGGTGGCAGGCCATCACGCAGAATGATAGGAGATTACCTGGCGATGCGTGAGATGAGGAACAGGATCAACGAATTCCTTCTCAGTGAAGATATACTCATGAATATCAGCCAGGGTAATGCTTTCAACATACCGAGATCATCGGGAGCGATGTATGACGGCAAGGGTACTCCTCCTGTAACAGAGATAAGCATTCCCCAGGAAGCTTACGGGCGCATGGAGAGACTGCTCAGGCATGGGGAGAAGGTAGAGGTGGAAGCAGAGATAGATGCCAGTTTCACGCCTGCAAAGAACGTATATAATGTGATTGCCGAGATCCCCGGCACAGACCCGAAGCTCAGGGACCAGGTAGTACTGCTGGGAGCTCATATTGACTCATGGCATGGGGGGACCGGTGCTGCCGACGATGCCTCAGGGTGCATTGTCATGATGGAGGCACTGCGTATACTCAGGTCACTCGACGTAAAACCCAGGCGTACGATACGTATTGCTCTCTGGGGCGGCGAGGAACAGGGACTGCTGGGTTCGCGCGGCTATGTGTCAAAATATCTGTATGACAGGGAGAAGAGAGAAAAGAAACCCGGTTTTGACAAATTCTCCGTTTATTTCAACATGGACAACGGCACAGGCCGTTACAGGGGTATCTATCTCCAGGAGAACGACCTGGTGCGCCCCCTGTTCGAGCGCTGGATGGAGCCTTTGAAGGATATGGGCTTTACCACAATAGCTAACCGTAATACAGGCGGCACTGACCACCTGAGCTTTGACGGCGCCGGCCTTCCGGGGTTCCAGTTCATCCAGGATGAGATTGAATATGGCAGGGGATATCATACGCTGGCAGATACATGGGAGCGCCTGCTGCTGCCTGATCTGCGACACAATGCGATTATCACCGCATGGCTAGTCTGGAACGCCGCCACCTGCGACGCACTCGTCCCCCGCAAGCCTGCAATGCCGACAATACCGCAAAGATCTCACCCCGGTGGCTTTTAGCTCATGGTGACGATCTGATACGATTTACTGTTTTTCAATTCTGTTTATTACAGCAGAGGCTGGCCCCTAACCGGGTCAGCCTCTCATTTTTTCATTCGTCGGGTGATTCACTTATTACAAACGGGTATTATTAAAAGAGATACCCTTCACCGGGCTGACGGGAAGGGTATCATCATTATCTGCTGAGTGAGCCACCCGTCTGTCAGACAGAAGCTCACGCGGGACAGGCTGTTACTTCGTTATCTTTTCGAGATCAAGAATGAATGCATATTGCAGGGCAGTGGTCTTCAGTCGCTCAAAGCGGCCTGATGCTCCGCCGTGACCGGCAGTCATATTGACATCCATAATAAGGATGTTGTCATCTGTCTTCATGTCACGAAGCCTGGCAACCCATTTTGACGGTTCCCAGTATTGTACCTGCGAATCCCAGAAGCCGGTGGTCACCAGGAGGTTCGGGTAGTCCTGTTCCTTTACCTGGTCATATGGCGAGTATGAAAGCATATAATCATAATACTCCTGCTTGCGCGGGTCACCCCATTCGTCCCATTCGAACGTCGTGAGAGGAATTGTGGCGTCAAGCATCGTGGTAACCACATCAACAAAAGGTACGGCAGCAATAACACCGTTGTAAAGCTGCGGTTCCATGTTGACTATGGCGCCCATGAGAAGACCGCCGGCACTGCCTCCCATGGCATACAGGTGCTCAGCCGAAGTGTATTTCTCATTAATGAGGAAGCGGGCGCAGTCGTTAAAGTCCGTGAAGGTGTTTTTCTTCTTCAGCAGCTTGCCGTCTTCGTACCACTGGCGACCCATCTCACTCCCACCCCTGACATGGGCTATGGCATAGACAAAACCCCTGTCAAGAAGGCTGATGATGGTTGAACGGAAAGAGGGATCGGTTGAGTATCCGTAAGATCCATAGGCATATAGCAACAACGGGGCAGTACCGTCCTGCTCAAGGCCTTTGCGGCTGACAAGCGATACCGGCACCTGGGTGCCGTCACCGGCAGTAGCCCATAGACGCCTCGACACATAATTGTCACTGTCAAAACCTCCCAGAACGGAGTCCTGCTTGAGCAGTGTCTTTGTACGTGCTTCCATGTCATAATCATAAACAGAACCGGGTGTTGTCAGCGATGAATAAATGTATCTCAGCAGCGATGTATTAGCATTGCGGTTGATACTTATACCTGCCGTATAGGCCTCTTCACCAAAATCGAGGAAATGGTCGGTACCGTCAGCCAGGTTTATAATACGCAGGTTAGTCAGTCCCTTGATGCGTTCGTCGGCAACAAGGTAATTATCGAAGATCTCATAATTCTCAAGGAGAATATCATCGCGGTGAGGTATCACCTCCTTCCAGTTTGCCATCCCGGTCCTGTTCTCAGGGCATGACATCAGCTTGAAGTTCCTGGCACCGTCGGCATTGGTCCTGATATAAAATGTGCCGTTAAGATGATCTATGTAATAGAGATGGTCTGCCTTGCGCGGCTCAAAGACCTTCACTCCGTCGTCCGGCCTGGCTGCTTCAATAAGCCTCACCTCACTTGTAAGAGTCTGGTTTGAAACGATCATTATATATTTTTTGCTCTTGGTCTTGCCAAGCTGTACAGCAAAAGTCTCGTCATCCTCATTAAAGACAACCTTATCTTCCGACGAAGGAGTCCCGAGTATATGTTTCATGACTGTTGCAGCCCTCAGGGTCTCAGGGTCCTTCTTTACATAAAACAGGGTCCTGTTATCGTCAGCCCAGACACCCTGGCTTGTAGTGTTGAGTATGTTATCGGGAAGGAGCTCACCTGTGGTCAGGTCTTTAAAGAAGATAGTATATTGTCTCCGGCTTACATGGTCAAGACCGTATGCCAGGAGGTTATTATCAGGAGAAACAGCAGCCCCTCCCACACTGGTAAAATCATGACCTTCAGCCAGCAGGTTGACATCGAGCAGTACCTCGGCATTGTCAGAGCCCTCTTTTCTTCTGTAGGTGACCGGGTATTCTTTACCTTCAAAATACTCAGTGTGATAATAGTAACCATTATCAAGGTAAGGAACGGTCTTGTCATCCTCCTTGATACGTCCCTTCATCTCGTCATAGAGCGTCTCCTGCAGTCCTGTGGTGTGCTTCATCAGGGCTTTGGAATAGTCATTTTCAGCATTGAGATATGCGAGAACATTAACAGTCTGCGAATCCGGCGTTTCAGCATTCTTCTGCTCATCGCTCAGGCGCATCCAGAAGTAGTTGTCAAGACGTTCATTGCCGTTACTTTCAATGACGTAAGGGATCTTTTCTGCCACGGGAGGCGTGGGCTTACTGCCGCATGATGTCAGCAAAAGGGCCAACACAGCCGGCATAAACATTCCAATTCTTTTCATAAGTAATTAAATAAGGATTAATAGTTAATTGTTTGTTGCTTATATATTTTGGGTTGTCGCAAATCTGTAATTTTCACCGGATGAACACTTGCCGTACCAGGGACGCAGTGTGGCTCAGCCAGCGTTTACTGCCGTAGCGATGGCATGAAACAGTCAATCCATTTTTATCCCCTTCATGGAGAGCTGAATTCTCTTTCGCAGCATGTCAACGCTCACCACCCGTACCATCAGGTGCTGGTGTAGTTTGACAACCTTTGACGGGTCTTCAATATACCTGTCTGCCATCTGGGAGACATGCACCAGTCCATCCTGTTTGACACCTATGTCGACAAAGGCGCCGAACTTCGTTATATTCGTTACTATACCGGGTACTACCATCCCCTCCTTCACATCTTCAAGTGAATGGATATCGGCAAAACTGAATTCCTGTATTGCCGAGCGCGGGTCGCGTCCCGGTTTTGCAAGCTCCAGCATGATATCCTTCAATGTAGGCAGGCCGGCCTCCGGTGTTACGTACTGTTCTATCCTGATGGCCTTCCGGCGGTTCTCATCATGGATAAGATCCGAGACGGAGCATCCTGCGTCTCTTGCCATTCTCTCAACTATGTGATAGCTCTCCGGGTGCACTGCCGAGGCATCCAGTGGATTGGCAGCGTTCCTTATCCTCAGGAATCCTGCAGCCTGTTCATATACCTTGTCTCCCATCCTCTTTACCTTCATCAGCCCGGAGCGTGAGAGAAACGGGCCGTGTTCCGTACGGTGATCGACTATGTTCTGTGCCAGCTTAGGTCCCAGTCCCGACACATATGTCAGCAGGTGCGGGCTGGCTGTGTTTACTTCCACTCCCACCGCATTAACGCAAGACATCACCACCTCGTCGAGGCTGGTCTGTAACCTGGACTGGTCGACGTCATGCTGGTACTGACCCACGCCTATGGATTTAGGGTCTATCTTCACCAGCTCCGCCAGGGGGTCCATCAGCCTGCGGCCTATTGAGATGGCACCACGCACCGTAACATCATGGTCCGGAAATTCGTCACGTGCTGTCTTTGATGCTGAATATACTGATGCTCCTGCCTCACTCACGACGAATACTTTTATGCCCGTCTCCGGTGGCAGGTACTGTCTCACAAATTGTTCTGTCTCACGGCTTGCCGTCCCGTTACCTATAGCAATAGCTTCAATATGGTATTTATCGACCAGTGAGAGCAGCTTACTGACGCTGCGGGCTGTCTCGTTCTGCGGAGGGTGCGGATAGATTGTGTCGTTATGAAGCAGTGCTCCCTGCCTGTCAAGGCAGACCACCTTGCAGCCGGTACGGTACCCGGGGTCAAGGGCCAGCACGCTTTTCTCCCCCAGTGGCGATGACAGAAGCAACTGTCTCAGGTTCTCAGCGAAGACACGTATCGCCTCCTCATCGGCTTTTTCCTTTGACACCTTCCTGAACTCCGTCTCCATGGATGGAGCCAGCAGCCGGCTCCAGCTGTCTGTAATAGCTTCGCCGACCTGGTCTGCAGCCTCATTCCTGGCCCTGATAAACAGCTTTTCAATAATCTGTAAAGCTTCTTCTTCTGACGGCATGATCGCAAGTCTCAGGAAGCCCTCTTCCTCGCCGCGACGCATTGCCAGCAGCCTGTGGGAAGGACACCGCCGCAGCTGCTCCGACCAGTCGAAGTAATCGCTGAACTTGTTTCCCTCCTCCTCCTTGCCTTTAACCACCTTTGAGGTAATCACGGCATCACGTTCATAAAGCTTTCTCAGGGAGCCGCGTACTTTTTCATCCTCGCTTACCATCTCTGCCAGGATGTCACGTGCGCCTGCCAGGGCAGCGTCAGGGCTCTCCACCTCGTCAGTGAGATACCTGGCTGCTTCTGTTTCAATATCACCCGGTCTTTGCTCCAGCAGCCACAGTGCCAGCGGCTCAAGGCCCAGAGCCCGTGCCACTGAGGCACGTGTCTTTCTCTTCGGTCTGTAGGGCAGGTAGAGATCCTCCAGTTGCGCCAGTGTCCGGGCAGCGTTGATCTTCTCCAGCAACTCAGGGGTCATCTTCTCCTGCTCCTCCACAGACTTGATGATCACCTCCCTTCTCTTGTCAAGCTCCCTGAGCCTTTCATACTCGTCGCGTATCTCTGTCAGCTGTACCTCATTGAGGCTCCCTGTCACCTCCTTGCGGTAACGGCTTATAAACGGGATAGTAGCTCCGTCATCAAGGAGCCGCAGGGTGTTCTCAACCTGCCAGTCGTGCAGGTGTAACTTCCCCGCTATTGTCTTTATGTGTGTTGCTGGATCCATTATAACTATTCAACGTAAAGCACAAGACCTTTAAGATACTCACTTTCGGGATGATATATATTGACCGGGTGATCCGGAGGCTGCCCGGTCTGATGCAGTATCCTCACGTTACGGCCGGTATTGGCCGCTGCGACAAATACTGACCGCCGGAAATCCTCACGACTCACCACCTGCGAGCAGGAATATGTGAACAGTAAACCGCCGGGTTTGATCTTCTTAAGAGCGAGGGCATTAAGCCTCCTGTAACCCTGGAGGGCCTGGCTGAGGGCTGTCTGGTGCTTGGCGAAGGCAGGCGGGTCAAGCACTATCAGATCATATTCGCTTTTCATCCCTGCCAGGAAGGTGAAGGCATCAGCAGTAAATGACTTATGACGGCCATCGTTTCCGAAGTTCAGGATCACGTTCTCATCTGCCAGGGCCGTGGCTGTCTCCGAGCTGTCAACAGTATGAACCCTGGCGGCATTGCTCATGGCATATACCGAGAACCCACCCGTATAACCGAACATGTTCAGAACATTCCGGCCACTGCTGTATTGGCGTACCAGGTTCCTGTTATCACGCTGGTCGATGAAGAATCCTGTTTTCTGACCCTTTTCCCAGTCGACTCTGAACTTAAAGCCGTTCTCCGTCACGAGGGCATTGTTCTGGCTGATGCTGCCGCTGATAAGTCCGTTCACAGGCCCCAGTTTAGCCATATAGGGCAGTGTACCCTCGCTCTTGTCATATACCGAGGTTACGATATTTCCTGTGATCCCGGGGAGCAGCTCTGCCAACATACCACGCAGGTGCCAGAACCCTGCAGAATGTGCCTGCATAACAGCCATACTCCCATAGATATCGATTACCAGGCCGGGAAGCCCGTCTCCTTCTCCATGTACCAGTCTCCAGACATCCGTGTCGCTGCTGCCTGCAAGTCCGGTGTTAATGCGGTATTGCATGGCATCAGTAAGTTTCTTCCTGAAGAATTCACGATCAGGCTCGCACCTGCTGAAGGAAAAGATCCTCACGGCAATCGAACCGGGCGACCAGTGCCCTGTAGCCAGGTAGGTACCGTCAGAGGCGAAGACCTCTACCACGTCTCCCTCCTTCAGAGTACCTGGCCCGGTGGCAATCGCCCCCGAAAAAATCCAGGGATGATACCTTCTTACCGACTGGTCCTTTCCTTTCTTAAGAGTTATTTTCGAAAGTGTCATTTAATGCTTTTAATGGCTCTCTTTACCATTTAGTGCCTGGTATATCCGTCTGCACACCCAGGCGTCGGTGGCTGCATAAACCTGTTGCGCCTCAGTAAGTGCCGGAGCCTCCCAGTTCGACACCTGCTGTGATTTGGAGATCGAGTAACCCAGGATTATGGCTGACAGTTTCTTCAGGCCCAGTTGTTTTATGCCGTGTTCTGCAACTATGCCCTGCAGGTCGATGAACCCCCCGGGTTCAAACTGTGCCAGTGACCGCAGGGCTTTGATGTCGTCATGGATGGCCACACCTGTCTTGATAATATCTTTATCGGCAAGAATGTCTGCCAGCTCAGGAGGCAGCCCGATCATATTGAGCCTGAAGAGCCATGCACGGTTGCCGTCTGCCAGCTGAAGTAAAGAGACCTTGTTTCTTCTCCCCTTTTTAAATGAGGGCTTTGTCTCGGTATCAAACCCCATGAGCATGGGCCTGCCCATCTCTGCAATAGCCTGCCTGTATTTCTGAATATTGTCGACAAGAAACACCCTGCCCTCAAACTGCAACAGAGGCAGTTTTCTCAGTTCCTCATCCGTTACACTCTCATTAAACGCTTTCGTCATCACCGGGTTCATCATTATCATCTTTCCCTTCTGCTTCTGAATAGAGCACAGTATGAATTGCCGAGAGCACAGTAAGCAGCTTCTTGCCCCAGAACTCCTCAAAATTCATCAGCACCTCCCAGACGGCATCATTCATCACATCCTCGTTACCGCTCTTATAACTGGCAACAAAGTCCTTGAGATCCTGGTAGATATCAGTAAGACTCTCTGCTATGCTGCCGGTGTAAAGACCATCGGACGGATCACCTTCTGATAAAACAACCGGAAAGGGATCATTGTTTCCCATTTTTGAAAGGAGGTTATCATGCATTCTTGTCCAGTCGAACTCAGTAACGGTCTTTTCATTAGCCTCCTCCATGACAGGTTCAAGCAGGGGCAGCAACGAAGCTCTCAGGTAGATAAACGAAAGGATCCGCTGCATCACTTTAAGTATCTCAATACCATTAATATCCTTTGATCCTTCAAGATATTTGCAGTATTCGTTGGCTGATGCCGCAAACTCTACAACCTGGCGTGAGTATATGACTTTTTCTTCGCTGTTCATCGTTCAGAATTAATCGACAAAAGTATGAATTTCATCTGAGAATATCCACTTATCAATGCCGTATGGAGACAGGTACGAATGATGTGCAGGTATATTTCCCACAGTTATGGCAATGATCATTCCGGCTTGTCCCGTCGCAAATAAAATTACACAGACAACATTCCAGAGACTTGTCAGTGCTTCCAGGAGAGTCTGTTCTCCTCGTCGTAATGGAGCTTCTCATGGTCCAGCAGCCACCTTATAACCCTTACGCTCTTCTCCTGCGGCAGATCCATCGCATCCGTAAGCTCTTCAGGCCTCATCGGGTTCCCGCTTATAATGTCCTTAATCTTTTCTATGATAAGGTCAAATTCATATTTGCTGAGGTCCAGTTCATTCCTCTCCTGGCATGTGTCGCACATGCCGCACCTGCCGGTCTCCTCCCCGAAATAACCTGTCAGGAACGCCAGGCGGCAGCGTGTGGTGTTCTCGGCATACCCGGTGATCATGGTCACCCTTTCAAGATATCTCTCCTTAACCTTAAGGTAAAGATCAGGCGATATCTGCAGGTGATCCCTGTCAAGCCTCTCCTCGGTAAAGATGACAAGAGGGCTCTTCTTTCCCGGGATAAAGTGAATAATCCCCTGCGAGGCAAGCCTAAGAAGGAACTGGTATATTGCCTCGCGTGTCATCCCGGACCTGCCTGCCATTGCTTCTTCATTTATGGGAACAAACTCTGAGAACATGCCGCTGTAGGTTCGCAGCAGCAGTTTGATGAATCTGTCATACTCCTCGTTAGCCACCTGGAATTTGTAAAGATCATCGCGGCTAACCACGAAATGGACTCTTGACGGGTTGTTAATCTCATCGGTAAATTCCAGGTATCCCTCTTTCTGAAGGAAATTTAGGCTGTTATAGGTCTCTGTCACCGAGAACCTGAAAGCTGTCACGAATTTCCAGAGATCGAAATCATGAACGCTGTTCTTCCCTGAGCCTACGGGAAGCTGGTAGAAGTTGCCGATGGCCTCGTATATATCCTTTATTTTCTCAACTGGAGGAAATTTTATTTTCACCGATTCGGCAAGCTTCCTCTTCTCATCCTGTGACCATAGCAGGACGGCATATGCTGGTTTGCCGTCCCTGCCCGCACGGCCTGATTCCTGGTAGTATGCCTCTATTGAGTCAGGGCAATCCCAGTGAATGACGAACCTGACATCTGCCTTATCTATACCCATCCCGAAAGCGTTGGTTGCTACAATAACGCTTACTGCACCGGTAGTCCAGGCATGCTGCTTCCTGTCACGCATCTCCTGGGGCAGACCGGCATGATAGAAATCTGCCCGTATACCGTTTGTCACAAGCATCTCGGCCACCTCCTTCGATCTCTTACGGCTGCTGACGTAAATAATGCCGGACCCTTTTTCCTTTTTCAGGCTACGGAGAATATAGGCGCTCTTATCCTCCACTTCCCTGACCACGTAGGTGATGTTGCTTCTCCTGAAGCTTGTCTGCAGCACCCTGGGCGACTTCATCTTAAGACGTGAGATGATATCCTTCACAACCTGCGGTGTCGCTGTTGCTGTCAGGGCCAGGAACGGCACTTCATCACCGGTCATGTCACGGATGTCAGCTATATGAAGATAGGAAGGCCTGAAGTCATACCCCCACTGTGAGATGCAATGAGCTTCATCTATGGCCACCATGGTGAAGTTGAACCGTGGGAGCCGTGCTCTGAAGAGAGGTGTCTGCAGCCTCTCAGGACTAACATACAACAGCCGGTAGTCGCCGTAGAGGCAGTTGTCAAGGGATATCTCAACCTCCTCACGCGTCATGCCGCTGTGAATAGCCATGGCCTTGATATTCATCGACTTCAGCCGTGCAACCTGGTCCTTCATCAGCGCAATCAGTGGCGTGATAACGAGACACAGTCCTTCTCCTGCCACAGGTGGCAGCTGGTAAGTGATTGATTTCCCTCCGCCGGTAGGGAGAAGGCCTACAACATCCTTGCCGGAGACCACTGAATCAATGATCTCCTCCTGCATCGGCCTGAATGAAGTAAATCCCCAGTACCGAGCAAGGGTCTCTCTGTATATGTCCGGTAGCATCGTTCTGCAGCCTGATTAATACAAATTTAATAACTCAATCGCACTTTTAACCTTTTATTGACATTTTAGATATGCCGGTGCATATCAATTTTTTGTAATTTTCGCCCCAAGAAAAAAACCTTGCCAGATGACATTCTCTGAAGATAAACTGCTTTTCGAAGGTCTTACCTTTGATGACGTGCTTCTTCTTCCTTCTTATTCGGAAGTCCTGCCCTGCGATGTTGATCTGAGATCGATGTTCACCCGCAACATTAAAATCAACACCCCTATTGTTTCCGCCGCCATGGACACGGTTACCGATGCCGAGCTGGCCATAGCCATTGCCCGTGAGGGAGGCATCGGAGTGATACACAAGAACATGTCGGTAGGACAGCAGGCTGCCCAGGTGAGAAAGGTAAAGCGTGCTGAGAGTGTAATGATCTTTGACCCGGTCACCATAGGTGACAGCGCCACCGTGGCTGATGCCCTGGCTCTGATGAAGGAGTTCAAGATCGGCGGAATACCTGTCATCAGTGATGACGGCGCCCTGGTTGGCATAGTCACCAACCGCGATCTGAGGTTTGAAACAGACTATTCACGCCGTATAAGTGAGATCATGACACCACTGGGAAAGCTTATCACACTGAGTCACCAGACTGATCTTGCTGCTGCTGCAGAGATACTTCAGAAACACAAAATCGAAAAGCTTCCTATCGTCGATGACAAGGGACGATTGAAGGGGCTGGTGACATATAAGGACATCACCAAGGCAAAGGACAGGCCCAGTGCATGCAAGGATGAGAAAGGGCGCCTGAGAGTGGCTGCTGCAGTAGGTACGGCACCCAACACGCTCTCAAGGGTCGAAGCTCTTGTCGGAGCAGGTGTTGACGCCATAGCTATTGACACCGCTCACGGGCACACGGCAAGTGTCATAAGTATCCTCAGGGAGATAAAGAAGATCTTTCCGGGAACAGAGATCGTGGTTGGAAATATAGGCACGGCTGACGCGGCCAGGAAGCTTGTTGATGAGGGAGCTGACGCGGTTAAGGTAGGGATTGGCCCCGGCTCGATTTGTACCACTAGGGTCGTTGCAGGGGTTGGTGTACCCCAGCTTTCAGCAATATATAATGTAGCCAGGGCCATTGAGGGCAGCGGCGTGCCGGTGATTGCTGACGGTGGCATCCGCTACTCAGGCGATATAGTAAAGGCGATAGCCGCCGGTGCCGACAGCGTAATGGCCGGATCACTCTTTGCCGGCGTGGAGGAATCCCCCGGTGAAACAATAATCTACAACGGGAGAAAATTCAAGACCTACCGTGGCATGGGATCCGTCGAAGCCATGCAGATGGGCTCTAAAGACCGCTACTTCCAGGAGACAGAGAATGACGTACATAAACTGGTGCCTGAAGGTATCACGGCAAGGGTGCCCTACAAAGGAACACTCAGCGAGGTGATATACCAGTTCCTCGGGGGACTGCGTTCCGGGATGGGTTACTGCGGAGCATCCGACATACCGGCTCTCAAACGTGACGGCAGGTTTGTCAGGATCACCAATGCCGGCGTCATTGAGAGTCATCCTCATGACGTTACCATCACGCGGGAGGCGCCCAACTACAGCCGTAAGACAAACGAATATTGATGATGACACGTATCATAGTCCCACTGGTGCTTCTTATACTGGTCTCCTGCAGCGGCGTGCGCAAGGATACGGAACGTATTGCCGTGGCCCGTGCAGGCGACAGGGTGCTCTACCTTGACCAGATACCTGCCGGACTGGTGGTGGATGGAATGAGCAGGACAGACAGCATCTCAGCAGTACAAAGCTTCATAAGACAGTGGTCACGTAAAGAGCTGCTGGCCCTGCGGGCGGAGGAGAACCTGACACCGGAGTACAAGGCTGAAGTGAACAGACAGCTCAACGAGATGAGGAATAACCTCCTTATATATCAGTACCAGCAACAGATGATACTGCAAAAGCTTGACACTGTCGTTACTGACAGTGAACTGCAGGATTTCTACGTAAGCAACCTGAACACCTTCACACTGACAACCAACCTGGTAAAGGCATTATTTATCAAGGCGCCCGCAGGGATGCCGGAACTGGACAAAATAAGGAGACTTTACAGGTCGCAGGATCCCGGTAATCTGAATGAACTGGAGGATCTGTGTTACCAGTATTCACTTCGTTATGATGACTTCAATGAGGAGTGGATTCCTTTCAACCATGTCCTGCTGGAAGTGCCGCTTGACTCTGACAACCAGGATCAGTGGTTATCCCGCAACAGCTCAGTGGAGCTGAAAGATGCCAATTATTTTTATTTCCTGGCTATCAGGGAGTACAGGCTTAAAAACAGCACCGCCCCCTTCGAATATATCAGGGGGCAGGTCAGGACTATTATACTTAACTACCGCAGGAACGATTTCCTGCAGAAACTTGAAGACGGTATTTACAATGAGGCTGTCAGGAATAATACCCTGAAGGTCTATTAGAAGATATGAGAAGAATGAAAAGAAACATTATTACCATTTGCGCACTGATCGTGCTGGCGGGGTACAGTGCATCCGGACAGCAGATTGTTGAATCTATTGTTGCTGTTGTAGGCAATGAGGTCATCTACCTCTCAGATATAGAGGGACAGGTAGTACAGCTTAAGGCAGAGAGAGACCCGACACCGGTGGATGAGCTACGCTGTCGCATATTTGAAGACCAGCTGGTGCAGAAGCTCTTCCTTGACCAGGCGCGCATAGACTCAATAGAGGTGTCACCTGAGACGGTCGAGGCGGATCTCAACAGCAGGCTCACTGACTACATCAGGCGTGCCGGCTCCGAACAGGCCCTGGAGAACTACTTCAACAAGAGCATGGCAGAGATCAGGAAAGACCTGCGCGAGATGCTCACTAACCAGTACATTGTCCAGGAGACGCAGGGGACTATAGCCCAGAATATCACCGTCACCCCTGATGAAATAAAAAAATACTATAACAGTATCCCGAAAGACTCTCTCCCACTGGTGCCCAGAAAGGTACAGCTCAGTATGATCTCCGTTGAGCCTCCTGACATGGAGGAGAGCAAGGCAGAGGTGCGTCAGAGGCTTCTTGACCTCCGCAGCCGTATCATCAACGGGGAAAGCTTCAGCACGCTGGCTATACTCTATTCTGAGGATCCGGGTACGGCACCCAAGGGTGGTGAGCTTGGTTACACCACAAGGGGTGAGCTGGCAAAACCATATGCTGAAGCAGCATGGAGCCTGAAAAAAGACGCAGTATCCAAAATTGTCGAGACCGAATTCGGGTTTCATATTATTCAGCTTATCGACAGGAAGGGCGATATGGTCAACTCACGTCATATTCTCATGAAGCCCAAACTCTCAGCAGAACAGACCGAATGGGCTATCCTCAAGCTTGACAGTATTGCTGACCTGGTACGTGGTGACAGTATTTCATTTGCCCGTGCTGCCATGTGGTTTTCATCTGACAAAGCCACCAGGGCCAACGGAGGCAGGATGGTCAAGGAGAACCCTGTTGACAGGGTTACCTGGCTGACCCTCGATGAGCTGCCACGTGAGATCAACCTGGTGGTGCGCAACATGCGTACCGGAGAGATATCAGAGCCTTTCCGCACCACAGACTCAAAGGGCAACAGTGTTTATTGTATTGTGAAGCTCGACGATGAGGTGGCACCCCACAGGGTGAATCTGAAGGACGACTACAACTACCTCTCCGAAGCTGCACTGAGGAACAAGCAGAGCAAGATATACGAGGAATGGATCACTGAAAAGATCAGGAAGACTTACATACGCATCAGTGATGAGTTCCGGGGGTGCACGTTCCACTATTCCGGATGGTTCGAATAGACAAGATAACGATTACGCGCTTTCTCACTCTCCCGGCGGTATATCTTATCATACCGTGGCTCGTCCTGTTGATACCGCATAATGCTGCCGCCCAGGAGACCGGCGGGCGTCGCCGGATAGAGATAATGCACTCGGATGCAATGAGGTTTGAACGTATCGAAGGCCGTTCCCGCAACCGGCTTAACGGCAACGTGAGCCTTAAACACAATGACCTTTACATGAAGTGCGACAGCGCCTGGTATTATGACGATACCAACCAGGTGTACGCATATAATGACATACATATATGGCAGGGCGACACAATCCATATATGGGGACAGTATCTCTCATATAACGGTGATACAGGCAAGGCTTTTCTTACTGACAGTGTGACACTTGCCGACAAGGAGATGAAGCTCTTCACAGATAAGATCGACTACGATGTGAATACGCAGGTAGCCATGTATAATACTGGCGGCAGGATTCTCAGCGGGGAGAATACACTGACAAGTATTACCGGCATTTATTACTCTGAGAGGAAGATGCTGCATTTCCGTGACAGCGTCAGGATAGTGAATCCTGATTATGTCATGACTGCTGACACCATGCGATATGACACAAACCGTGAGATAGCCTGGTTTGACGGACCGATGGAGGCTGTTGGCGACAGCATTTACCTCTATTGTGAGAACGGCTGGAGCGACACACGCAATGACGTTTCACAACTGATGAAAAACGCTGTCCTTGACAACCGTGAACAGCGCATCACCGGTGACACATTATGGTATGATGAAAAGAACGGGCAGGGAGAGGGCTTTGGCCATGTCACCATCACTGACACTACCGATAATGTCACCGGCGGCGGCGATTATGCCTGGTACTTCAAGCGTCCCGAGCGTTTCCTCCTTACAGGAGCACCCTGGTTTACCCTTTATTCCGAAGACGACACGGTGACTCTCAGAGCCGACACCCTGAGGGCTGTGCCTGTCACCGATACAGCAGGCTTAAACCACAGGTTGCTGAGAGCTTATTACGGTTGTACGATATTCAGCAATGAGATGCAGGGCCGCTGCGACTCACTCTCATACTCCTTCCTCGATTCCGTTATAAGGATGTATGACGACCCCATCGTCTGGTCACGTGAGAACCAGATGACAGCCGACTCCATCGCACTCTACACTGTAAACAGCAAAGCCGACCATATGGAGCTGTATAACAAGGCTTTCGTTGTGAGTTCCGTTGATACGGCCCGTTTTGACCAGATAAGCGGGAAGAATCTATCAGGGTATTTTACAGACAACAAGCTTGCCAGAATAAAGGTGACAGGCAACGGGGAGGCAATCTATTACGTGGTTGACGGCAATGAGCTTGTTGGGGTCAACAGGGCGCGCAGCGCCACCATCGAGATATTCATTGAAGAGGGGAAGATTGCGGAGATATACCAGAACCAGAGCCCTGACGGTACCATGGACCCGCCTCTGTTCAAGCCTGACAGCGAGATGAGGCTTGAAGGTTTCAGGTGGCATCCCGAGCTGAGGCCTGACAGAAGAATTGAAGGCAGGCCACCTGTTACAGAACCGCCCGAAGAAGAAGAGTCAGTTAATGATGAGAAGGAGGAGACGGTCGCTGTCACGGCCCTTGATACCTGACCCGTTAATTGATCCTGCCTGAACAGACCCTAAAATGCCGGGGTGCCTGCAACTGTCATTTTCTGACATCTCCAGGCACCCCGTACATGTATAGCAAATGAACTGCTAGTATTCGTCTTCGTTGAAGAAGAAATCGTCCTTTGATGGATAATCAGGCCAGATATCTTCGATGCTCTCGTAGATATCTCCCTCATCTTCAATCTCCTGCAGGTTCTCTATGACTTCCATAGGGGCACCTGAGCGGATGGCATAATCAATAAGCTCGTCTTTTGTGGCGGGCCAGGGCGCATCTTCAAGTTTTGATGCTAATTCAAGTGTCCAGTACATTATCGAGAAAGTTATAATATTACCCTTCGTAAAGTCCGCAAATATAAAATTATTTAGAATAAAAAAAGAGTTAGGAGAACTTTTATCCGGATTATTTCGATTTTTTAATCGGTTCCCATTTAACTTCCTCTTTTCCTGACTCATAAGTAAGGCACCTGGTCAGTACGAAAAGATAATCAGACAGACGGTTAATGTATCTGATCACATCAGGGTCGATTTTTTCCGCATCATTGAGTCGAAGAAGGTCTCTTTCGGCTCTCCGGCAGACGCATCGTGCCACATTAGCGGAGGCGGCGGCAGGGTGTCCGCCGGGTAAAACAAACGATTCCAGTTTCGGCAGACTACCTTCCATCCTGTCTATCGACTGTTCCAGTGCAGTTGTATCATCAATAATAATTCCTTCCGGAACATGTGCCGTGGGATGGGTGGCGATGACCGTGCAGCATGACATCAGTACCGACTGAATGGAGATCAGCTCTTCCCGGGATACGCATTTCTGATCTGTGGCCCTGAGCATACCTATCCATGCTATCAGCTCATCCACAGTGCCATAGGCTTCAATGCGAGGGTGGTGTTTGGGAAGCCTGATGCCCCCGATGACGGATGTCTCTCCTTTGTCTCCTGTTTTGGTATAGATCTTCATTACCTCAGGCGGGGAGTATTATTTCTTTCTTACTTCGATCCGGTTTTCGTTGATGTAATCGGCAGAGACTTCGCCGTCCATCAGCTTGATAATACGGTGGGCATGGCGGGCAATATCCTCCTCGTGTGTTACCACTATGACCGTGTTGCCGTCTTCATGTATCTTGTCAAGCAGTCCCATTATATCATACGAGGTCTTGCTGTCAAGGTTTCCCGTAGGTTCATCTGCCAGAATAATGGAGGGGTTATTTATCAGGGCTCTCGCTATTGCCACTCTCTGCCGCTGGCCTCCTGACAGCTCGTTGGGCTTATGGGTCATCCTGTCTCCCAATCCAACCAGGTCGAGCGTTTTAACGGCGTGCTCGTCCCTCTCGTGGCGCGGTATGCCGGCATAGATAAGCGGTAACGTCACATTCTCAAGAGCTGTATACCTGGGAAGCAGGTTGAAGGTCTGGAATACGAAGCCGATCTCCTTATTACGGATCTCTGCCAGCCTGTCATCTTCCATCTTGCTGACATCCGTGCCGTTGAGAATATAGGTTCCTTTAGTCGGGGTGTCAAGACAGCCGAGGATATTCATCAGAGTCGACTTGCCTGATCCGGATGGCCCCATGATGGCAACATATTCGTTCCTGTGAATGTCAAGTGAGACTGACCGCAGGGCTCTGACTATGACTGACCCTACCTGGTAATTCTTTACGATCTCTGTAATCTCTATAACCTTCTCCATGCCTTTTTTGTTAAAGTTCCGAAATTAGTTCAATTTAATCTATAAATGTGTTAGCAGGCTGTTATTTTTTGTTAATACCTGACCCTGTAGTATCCGGGTGTGAGGCTTTGGCTGCGGAACAGTATTCCCAGCCGGAATGTTTCGAGTGCGGCGGATGTCTTATCCAGTTTTGACAGTATTTTCCATGCGGCATACATATCACTGTTCAAATGTATGTCATCAGCCACTACTATCATCTCCTCTCCCATTGTCATCACCTCACTTACATATTCTTTCAGCGCCTCGCCCCTGTGATTACCGTCGATAAAGGCCAGTGAGACTTTTGTGCCCGCTGCCCTTAGTTTCACGAGGGCTTCGCCGAACTCCATGTTAAGCACCTCAGCATTATTTGCCGAATGGCTGGACAGGTTCGAGCGGGCTATGTCAGCCAATGCCGGGCATCCCTCCACCGTCACCACTCTTCTCCCGGGTGCCGCCAGGGCCAGGGCCAGGGTAGTGATACCCAGCGATGTACCCAGCTCCAGTATGATACCCTGATCATCTGCCACGTATTCTTTATCCGGCTCGTCACTCACAGGACGTGCTGCCGGAACAATACCCTTTGACCGGCGCTCCGTGTCCTGCTCCCCCTCCTCTTCATCGTTCACATTCCGCTCCTCTCCGTCTGTAGCATCCCGGGCTGCTTCCTCCCTGCTCATTTTAGCCTGTTCAAAGATGTGATCTCGCCTCTCTCTGTTCCATGCCGGCTGCTCAGCCGCCATTGCGATCCTTAACAGCAGACCTGCTTCTTTTCTGTTCAGGGCAGCAGTAGCGGCAATATCCGAAATTCTCCTCTCAGGCCCCCGGAACCTTGCGGATCCGGCCCCGAGATCCCTGACTATGACGGTGCTCCTGTCTGCCAGCATCTCTTTTCTGAGACTTTCTACCTCTGACAGCAGGCTGTCACCGCTTCTTCCCTTCATCACTTTCGTGATAAAATCGAACATATACGGACTGTGCACTCCGTGTCCCGCCATGCTGCGGGAGGCGAACAGATGTCTCATATATGCTGATGCCGGGTAAAGGTTCATTTCTTCAGACACTCATTTGAAAGCCGCCCAAATTTAACTATTTTCGATGAGTATCTTTTTTAATGTGATTGATGTCAGAACTACTTGACAGTGAGATAAAGTTCCTCCCGGGGGTGGGTCCGAAAAGAGCTGAGCTGCTTGAAGCCGAAGCCGGTATCAGCACTTTCAGGGATCTTATCTACTATTTCCCTTATAAGTACGTTGACAAGACACGATTCTACAAGGTGAATGAGCTGGACACCGATATGCAGTATGTGCAGGTCAGGGGTAAGATACGCCGTTTCTCGACAGAGGGAGGTGGCTCAGCCCGCAGGCTTACGGCTGACTTTTACGATGAGACCGGCATGGTCAGACTGGTATGGTTCAAGGGACAGAAATGGGTACTTAATGCATACAAGACAGAGAAAGAGTATATCATCTTTGGCAAGCCTACTCTTTTCAGCGGCGCCTTCAACATTGTCCACCCTGAGGTGGAAGAGGTTGAGAAGCGTGCTGCCAGGGTCTCTTCATCGCTTGAAGCACAGTACAGCACCACCGAGAAGATGAAGGATCACTTTCTTCATTCAAAGGCAATTGCAAAGCTGATGGCTTCGCTCTTCTCCATGCCGGCGCTGAAGTTTCCTGAGACGCTTCCCTCTTCTGTCTCGGGTCCGATGAAGCTCATGAGTCTCTCAGACGCACTCTTCAGGATTCATTTCCCCGACTCTAACACTGACATCGAGAACGCCCGTTTCAGGCTGAAGTTTGAGGAACTGTTTTACATCCAGCTCAACCTGTTACGTTATAAGGGAAACAGGACAAAGAAGACAAGAGGGTTTCTCTTCCCGGTAGTGGGTGAAAAGCTTAATTCGTTCTACGCCAGGAACCTGCCTTTTGCCCTCACTGAAGCTCAGAAGAGGGTGGTACGCGAGATCAGGGCAGATCTGGGCAGCGGCCATCAGATGAACAGGCTGTTGCAGGGCGATGTGGGAAGCGGCAAAACGATGGTAGCCCTCATGAGTATGCTCATCGGTGCCGACAACGGTTACCAGTGCTGCCTGATGGCCCCGACAGAGGTGCTGGCCATACAGCACCATAATTCGATAGAACGGTTTATAGAGGGTATTGATGTCCGGGTAGCATTGCTGACAGGTTCTACAAAGCGGAGTGAACGGAAACGTATTGAGACCGGCCTGCTTGACGGCAGCATAGATATACTGGTAGGCACCCATGCGCTGATAGAGGAGAATGTGAAGTACAGAAACCTGGGCCTCGTTATCATCGACGAGCAGCACCGTTTCGGGGTGGCGCAGAGAGCAAGACTATGGCAGAAGAACGACTGTCCGCCACATGTGCTGGTGATGACAGCCACACCCATACCCCGGACGCTGGCTATGACACTTTACGGCGACCTGGATGTCTCGGTCATCGATGAGATGCCTCCGGGCCGTAAGGCTATCAAAACCATGACCTTCACCGACGCTGAGCGTGAGAAGGTGTTCGGCTTCATGCGAAGGCAGATAGAAGACGGAAGACAGATTTATGTTGTTTACCCTCTTATCAGTGAATCGGAGACACTTGACTACAAGGATCTGGAAGACGGCCTCGAGAGTATGGCGAGGGCTTTTCCGCCACCGCAATACTGTATCAGTGTGGTGCATGGCCGGATGACATCACGTGATAAAGAGATATCCATGGACCTGTTCCGGAGGGGACAGGCTCAAATTATGGTTGCCACCACGGTTATAGAGGTAGGGCTCGACATTCCCAATGCCAGTGTGATGGTCATTGAGAGTGCCGAAAGATTCGGCCTGTCACAGATGCACCAGCTGCGCGGCCGTGTGGGCCGTGGCGCCGACCAGTCATACTGTATACTGATGACCTCTCATAAGCTCTCGGCAGAAGCTACTGAACGGATCAATACAATGATAGCCACCAATGACGGTTTTGAGATAGCGGAGGCTGACCTCCGCATGCGCGGCCCTGGTGACCTTGAAGGCACTCAGCAGAGCGGTATGGCTTTCGATCTCAGGATTGCCGACCTGGGGAAAGACGGCCAGATTCTGAACCTGGCCCGGTCACGTGCGGAGGAGATCCTGGCCGGTGACCCTGAACTCACTCTTGCTGAGAACCAGGTGCTCAGGGCCAATCTCAGGAGGCTCTTTGCCAGGAAGTACTCATGGAGTGAGATCAGCTAGGCTATCCCCTCTGTCCCGCCCTCCGACCTTCAGACCTCAGACCTTCAGACCTTCCGACCTCAGACCTTCAGACATCCGACCTTCCGACTTCCGACCTTCAGACCTCAGACCTTCCGACCTTCAGACCTCAAAATAATGACACATGTTATAGAATAATTCCCCTTAATTCCTTAAAATTGCCCTTTCAAAATTCGATTGATGCAGCAGGGAGAGACAATCACACACGAAGGCATGGTGTTAAAGGCACCGGGGATATTCGTTGCCGAGGCCTGTGCCGGCTGTCATGCAAAGTCTGTCTGTGCACCCGGAAAGTCAGAAACCAGGATTATTACCGTAAAGAGCGACGCAACCCTGCACCCGGGTGACCACGTGACCCTTGTTCTCATGAAATCGCAGGGCTTCCGTGCCCTGGCGATAGGGTATGTTATACCGTTTATCGTCCTTATCGCGGCGTTTGTTGTCACTTCCGTTGCCGGTGCCGGGGAGCTTGTTTCGGCGCTGTTATCATTTGCTTCCATTGGCATATACTATTTTGTCATATGGCTGCTGAGAGAAAAAATAGGAGAAAAATTTGAATTTAAAATAAAGGCTTGACAGATGAGTTCCACTGTTTTATTCACGATTGCGATGCTCGGTATACTGGGGTTTCTTGCCGCTGTGATACTATATTTCGTGGCGCAGAAATTCAGGGTGGTTGAAGACCCCCGCATTGACCTGGTGAACGAAGCTCTTCCCGGTGCAAACTGCGGAGGGTGTGGGTATACCGGGTGCCGTGCCTTCGCGGAAACACTTGTGAAATCAACCTCTTTTGATGGACTGAACTGTCCTGTTGGCGGAGCAGACACCATGGGCAAGGTAGCCCTGATTCTTGACCGACAGCCTGTGGCTGTCGAACCCCGTGTCGCCGTGTTACGCTGCAACGGCACGCCCGCTAACGCCGCCCGCACCTCGTACTACGACGGAGCTGTCAGTTGCCGTGTCGCCCATTCGCTCTATGGCGGTACCACCGGCTGCCACTACGGATGCCTCGGTTGTGGTGACTGTGTTGATGCGTGCAAGTTCGATGCTATGTACATGGATCCTGTCACAGAGCTTCCTGTTATCATTGATGATAAGTGCGTTGCCTGCGGGGCCTGTGTGAAAGCCTGCCCGCGAAACATCATAGAGCTTCGCAAGCGTAATAAGAAAGACCGTAAGATCTACGTGTCGTGCGTCAACAAGGATAAGGGCGGACCGGCACGCAAAGCCTGCAAGGTAGCGTGTATCGGTTGTGGAAAATGCGTCAAGGTATGTCCCTATGAGGCAATTACCATGGAGAACAACCTGGCATTTATCGATTCCTATAAGTGTAAACTCTGTCGCAAATGTGTGGCTGAATGCCCCACCGGTGCCATCCTGGAGATCGGTTTCCCGGTCAGGGAAGAGAGACCTGCCCAGCCCGCTGAAGCCGCCACTAACTAACTTTGATTAACCTGATAAAGATCCATAAACGTGTTTAAGACATTCCCGAAAGGCGGTATCCATCCGCCGGAGAACAAGCTGACGGCTGACAAGCCGATAGTTGTCCTGCCCGTACCACCCCAGGTAACAGTGCCTGTCTCACAGCATATCGGAGCCCCGGCAGTGCCGGTGGTGGAGAAGGGCACTGAAGTGAAGGCCGGGCAGATAATTGCAGAGGCAAAAGGATTTGTCTCGGCCAACATTCATTCGCCGGTATCAGGTAAGGTAAATAAGATCGATACTTTCGTCGACACAACCGGATACAAGCAGACAGCAGTGCTGATTGACGTGCAGGGTGACGAATGGGTTGAGACCGTGGACCGCAGCACAACACTGGTGAAAGAAATAACCATGACCCGCGAGCAGATCATCGAGAGATGCAAAGAATGCGGACTGGTGGGACTTGGGGGTGCAACCTTCCCGACACATATTAAGATGACAGTCCCTTCCGGGAAGAAATGCGACCTGGTCATTATCAACGGTGTGGAATGCGAGCCTTACCTTACCTCTGATCACAGGCTTATGCTTGAGAGAGGAGCTGAAGTACTCACAGGAGCAGCCATCATCATGAAGGCCCTGGGTGTTGAAAGGGTTATTGTTGGCATAGAGGCAAACAAACCCGATGCCATAAAACATCTTACTGACCTCGCTGCCGGTTTCCAGGGCATAACCATTCAACCCCTGAAGGTCAAGTATCCGCAGGGAGGTGAGAAACAGCTCATCAAAGCATGTACGGGACGTGAGGTTCCATCGGGCGGACTGCCTCTTGACGTGGGGGTTGTTGTCCAGAACGTCGGCACAGCCTATGCAGTATATGAGGCAGTACAAAAGAACAAGCCGCTCGTTGAGAGAGTGGTAACTGTAACAGGTAAGAAGGTGAAGGAGCCCGGTAATTTCCAGGTCAGGATAGGAACACCGGTCACATCTCTCATTGAGGCTGCCGGCGGCATGCCTGATGACACCGGGAAGGTAGTCAACGGAGGTCCTATGATGGGCAAAGCACTGGCAATGACCGATGTGCCTGTCACCAAAGGCACCTCCGGAATCATCCTCTTCCCCTCTGAAGAATCACGCCGTGCCGTGGTCCAGCCCTGCATAAGATGCGGGAAATGTTCTTCGGCATGTGCAATGGGACTGGAGCCCTGGCTGATATCCGTTCTCTCCGAAAAAGCAATGTTTGAAAAAGCCGAAGAGGAGAAGATTACAGACTGCATGGAGTGTGGCGCATGTGCCTATACATGCCCGGCGAAGAGACCTCTGCTCGATTACATCAGGCTTGGCAAGTCAACGGTGATCCGAATGGCACGAGAACGTATAACG
Source organism: Bacteroidota bacterium (assembly GCA_003250475.1). Taxonomy (GTDB): domain Bacteria; phylum Bacteroidota; class Bacteroidia; order Bacteroidales; family VadinHA17; genus SR-FBR-E99. Next base: position 82,787 of record QKGI01000139.1, read on the forward strand.
AAATAGCACAGAAGCGATATGAACAACATCCTTAATGTATCTCCGTCCCCACACCAGCAGAGTATTGAGACCACTCGCAGGCTGATGTTCGGAGTGGTGATAGCCCTTGCCCCGGCATTGGCAGCATCAGTTTATTTTTTCGGGCTTGGGGCGATCATAGTAACTCTCACCTCGGTGCTCTCCTGCGTTGCCGTTGAGTACCTTATCCAGAAATTTATCCTTAAGAAGGAACCATCAATATCCGATGGGTCAGCAGTTGTAACAGGACTCCTGCTTGCTTTCAACGTTCCGTCAAACCTGCCGGTATACATAATTGTTATTGGCGCTGTTATTTCCATCGGAGTGGCAAAGATGACCTTCGGCGGACTGGGGAGCAACCCGTTCAACCCGGCACTGGTCGGAAGAGTATTCCTGCTTGTTTCGTTTCCGGTTAAGATGACCAGCTGGCCCGTTCCAACAGGATTTAAGACAGGTTATCTCGATGCTGTCACCGGCGCCACTCCTCTTGGTATTATGAGTGAGGGCATCAAAAACGGGGAGACAGTGTCAGCCCTCATGGAGAAAATCCCATCACATATGCAGCTCTTCTACGGCTATATGGGAGGTTCGATGGGTGAGATAGCCGCTGCAGCCCTGATAATAGGAGGCATATATTTAATATGGAAGAAAATCATAACCTGGCATATACCGGTATCAATACTGGTGACGGTGGCCCTGTTCACCGGTATACTCTGGCTGGCTGACCCGACAAAATTTGCTGATCCTCTCTTCCATCTCCTGACCGGGGGTATCATGCTGGGAGCTATCTTCATGGCTACTGACTACGTTACCTCGCCGATGACCCACAAGGGAATGATAATCTACGGGGTAGGGATTGGCGTGATAACAGTGTTGATAAGGACGTGGGGCGCTTATCCTGAGGGCGTTTCATTCGCTATACTTATTATGAATGCTTTTGTTCCGTTACTTAACATGTACATAAAACCAAAAAGGTTCGGGAAGGAGGTGAAGCATGGCTAAAATGCAATCCTCACTGAGGAATATGATACTCTCCCTGACGCTTATCTCCCTCGGGGCATCGGCTGCCCTGGGCTTTGTCTATGAGATGACAAAGGGACCGATAGAGACCTCTGCCATGAATAAAAAGCTGGATGCCATCAAGCAGGTAGTACCGGCCTTTACCAATGATCCTAACCAGGAGATGTTCCTCCTCCCCACCGGAGAGGGCGATTCCCTGGAAGTTTACCCGGCAAAAAACGGTGAAGAGATAGTAGGGTATGCCGTTAAGTCGTACACCAACAACGGGTTCAGCGGCTACATAGGCTTTATGGTTGGATTCACTCCCACCGGGGTCATTTATAATATCAGTGTTCTTGAACAGAAAGAGACACCCGGGCTCGGGACCAAGATGGTTCCCGAAGGTACGCCGGACAAACCCGAGTTCAAAGATCAGTTCAAAGGAAAGGATCCGGCGGATTTTGTCCTCAAGGTTAAGAAAGATGGTGGTCCGGTAGATGCCATAACAGCAGCCACGATTAGCTCACGGGCTTTTTGTGACGGTATTCAGAGAGCATACAACACATTTGTGAAGGGAGGTCTGAAATGAACCAGTTACAGAATTTTACAAAAGGCTTTTTAAAGGAGAATCCCATCCTGGTGATGATCCTGGGGACATGTCCCACCCTGGCCACGACATCCTCGATGATAAACGGTCTGGGAATGGGGATTGCAACCACTTTTGTGCTTCTGGGATCGAACACTGTGATCTCGATGATGAAGAACGTGATCCCTGACAAGGTGCGTATCCCTGCATTCATTATAGTTATCGCGACATTCGTGACAATTGTCGACCTGGTAATGCAGGCTTATGTTCCCTCGTTGTACGAGACCCTCGGCATTTTCATCCCGTTAATTGTAGTCAACTGTATTGTCCTCGGACGTGCGGAGGCCTTTGCAAGCAAGAACACCGTATGGTCTTCGGTGGTTGACGGTGCAGGCATGGGGCTTGGTTTTACCGCTGCCCTTGGAGTACTGGGAGCCGTCAGGGAGATACTTGGCAGTGGCGCCATTGCCGGTTTCAAATTCATCCCGGGTGATGGAATACTGGTATTCATCCTCGCTCCGGGTGCATTCATTGCCCTGGGATATCTTATAGCAGTGGTTAACAAGATAAACAAAGCATAAGGAGGTAGTCATGGAATACATTATTCTGATTATATCGGCGATTTTTGTCAACAACATAGTACTTGCGCAATACCTTGGTGTTTGTCCTTTCCTGGGCGTCTCAAACAAGGTGAGCACATCGATTGGAATGTCGGGAGCGGTCACCTTTGTGATGGTACTTGCCACGATGGTGACATATCTTATCTATACCTACGTGCTGGTTCCCCTGGGCCTGGGTTTCATGCAGACCATTGCCTACATCCTTGTGATAGCAGCGCTTGTTCAGATGGTGGAGATCATTCTCAAGAAGATAAGTCAGCCACTTTACCAGGCGCTGGGTATCTTCCTGCCTTTGATCACTACAAACTGTGCCGTTCTTGGGGTCGCTATACTGGTCATCAAGAAAGACTACAACCTTGCAGAGGGCATCGTATACGGAGCTGCAACAGCAGTCGGGTTCGGGCTGGCAATGGTGGTACTTGCCGGCATACGTGAACAGCTTGAACTGGCAGATGTCCCGTCGGGGATGAAGGGAGCGCCTATTGCTCTTGTCACAGCCGGCATCCTGGCCCTTGCCTTCATGGGGTTTACCGGCCTTGTTTAGAATCTCTTAAACAGTCTCATAAGATAAGCCGTGACCCCGACGGGGAGACGGCTTATTTCTTTTTATAAAATTTAGGTTTGTCGTTGTTTAAATTGCGGAAAATTATTAAATTTCCCTGTTTGCATTTAGTATCTCTGTCAGTCTGTGAAAGTCTTTTTCAAGTCCTTTTCACAACACTTTCAATGTGACTGACCAACCGGAGGTTTAATTTTTCTCTTCGATTCTACTGCTTCACAGAAATAATTAAAAGAGTTTGACAGGTGGCAATCAAGCCTCCCGGTAAGGTGTCAACGGATGACAGGTAAATGAAGCCGGCATGTGCAACCGGTTACCTTCCCCTGCGTCCATACACATGTATTTTATCTCCTGTTACCGGTAAATTCACTCATTTTACCGATTTAGCCTTAAATTGCAGGTACATTTTGTATAAACTTGCAAAAATCATCAAAATGAACACAATGAAAACAACTCTCGTTCTTGTTTCTTTACTGCTTTCAGGCGTTACGTTAACGGCTCAGAACAGTGCTACCCTTAAACTGAATCTTGAGAAGAACAAAGTCTATCTCCTGAAGTCAGTATCAGAACAGACTGTTTCTCAGACGGTAAATGGTGTCCAGCAAAATGTGGATACCGATGTAGAATATACCTTCTCAATCAAAATGCTGGACAAAACACCTGACTTTCTGGTAACGGAGGTAAGGTTCGATACCCTGGTGACCAGGACCAATACCATGGGTAAAATGGTAAATATCAATTCAGCAGTTGAAGGTGACATCACATCATCTGAGACAGCTGATATAATGTCATATGTGATGAACAGGCTTAGCAAGAGTGCACTCTTTGTCAAAATAGACTATGCAGGTCGTCCTCTTGAAATAGTCAATTCAAAGATGGTCTCTGATGTGGCGGTGAAGGATACCGCATTAATGACACTGACAGGGCCTTTGGCCGCAGCGTTAAAAACCCAGATAGTATCTGCTTTCACCGATGAGACCCTGAAGACAATGATCAGCACCTTTACCTGGTGCCTGCCCGGAAAAGAAGTGTCAACAGGAGACGAATGGACGGTGACCCAGAAAGTGAACTCCGGAGGCATGAGCCTTGACATTATAAACAGCTACCGCCTGGATGCCATTGACGGCAACCTGGCCAGGATTACATCTGAATCACAGATAAAGGCATCCGAGAACGCTGCCCCTATCCAGTCCGGAGCCGCAACTATCACCTATGGTAACCTTCAGGGACTTGGCAAAGCGGATATGGTTATCGACACCAACACGGGTCTTATCAATGAAAACAATGTAAAAACCCGGATTTCAGGAAATATGGATGTTAGTGGTCCCGGATTCAGCATGCAGATCCCTCTCGATATTAACGGAGAATCCAGGGTAACAGCAGTGTCACCGGTCGTGGGGGAAGATACGCAGGAATAGACGGAAATGGGGTGATTGTCCATTTCTGAGAACAAATCATAAATAGTCTGGCTTATCCTGCTCTATCATAAATTATTCTCAATGTATACATAGATTGAAAATATAGTGAAGCAATTAGCAGGGGTATACGGACACTGATTAAGTACTTTATTTTATTGAATTGAAAGAAAAATGAGAAAAATTTTTGTCTTTCTGCTACTGATTGCTTCAATTGCCGTTCAGGCTCAGAATATTACTGGAAAGGTCTGCTTCGAAACTGACAGATCACCTGTTCAGTTTGCCACGGTAGCTTTACTTGAACTGCCTGATTCAGCACTTTTAACCGGTGTCATAACCCTTACGGATGGAAGCTACCTTCTTGAAAAGGTAAAACCGGGTGATTATTTCGTAAGAGTAAGTTACGTAGGCTATAAGCCTGAGGGTAAGCCGGTCACCATTGGTAATGAAGATAGTGAGATAGTTGTCGACACTATACTCCTGACTGAGATCACTACGGAAATGGGTGAGATTACTGTTTTTGGTGAGCGTCTTAAAGGGAAGGAGATGGTTGACCGTACCGTTTATGCAATCCCCGAGGTCGTTTCAAAATCTTCGAGCAACGGCTACGATATCCTGAAGAAGATCCCGCAGGTCAATGTCGATTTTCAGAATAACATCACTCTTAATGGAAGCAGTAATTTCATCATCCTCGTTGACGGAAGACAACGTGACAAGGAATATCTTGCCAGGCTGCTACCCACCGATATACAGAACATTGAGATCATCAGTAACCCTTCAGGTAAATATGAAGGAAACATCGACGGGGTCCTGAGTATCATCCTTAAGAAGGAAGCAAGGTATGGCATGAGCGGCAATATCGGGGTCAGCTTAAAACCTTTCCATAAGGTTACAAGTGCAGCCACTGGAAGCCTCGATTACTCCATGGGCAAGGTGACATTTTATATTACAGCTCTTTCCATTACCCAGGGCTTGAATATCAGCTCATCGAATGAAAGACGTTTCGCTTCCATTGACTCAACGACCAGTATGTACGGACCAGGAACAATCCAGGTTGCCGTGCCGTCAGTAAACAGCGGCTTCGATTACTATGTTAACGACAGGAACAACCTTAGTTTCAATTTCAGCTACAAACCTATCAGTCAGGCAGTGGATCTTTCGGGCAATACCACCCTTTTCAAGTCTGATAACCCTCTGAATACGGTCAGGTCCCTGACATCAAGCAATATGCACAGCGATGAGACCTCTTTCTCGCTGTTTTATAAAAGGACATTCAGTAAGCCTGTCGAGGAGCTTACCTCGGAGATCAGCTATTACATTTTCAATTCAGCCAGTGAAAATGATTTTACAAACAGAATGTACCCTTATAACTCTGAGGAGTTAACCAGTACATATTCCAGGCTGGAAGATGATCTCAACAGGAGAAATTATCTCTCCGGAAAACTGGATTTTGTCTATCCTGTCGGGATGAACGTAAAGATTGAAACAGGCTACCAGTTTTATTACCAGACCATGGGTTACGACTTCAGGATTGATGATCAGGAGGAAAGCAATCTTTTTGAGTACGCCGAGTTCCGGAACTCGGGTTATGCCGGTGTAACCCTTAATCTGAAAAAGTTCGGCTTTCAGACTATGCTGAGGGTTGAAAACAGCCATATCATGGCTGATTCTGTCTCCAGTCCCGATTATTCCTGTTTCCTGCCCTCAGCCAACTTACAATATAAATTCTCTGCTTCGCATAACTTAAAATTCACATATAACAGGAGGATCAACCGTCCGGGCATATACAATATGAATCCCTACTGGAAGATAAACCAGAACTATTCAATCACACAGGGCAATCCCGATCTCAGGCCTGATTACCGTGATCGCCTCCAGCTGACATATACCTGGAACTTTGGCAGCAACTATTTTTCGCCATACCTGTACAACGAGTTCTTCTCAGATAAGATCGGCAGCCGGTACAGCGTAATTCAATCACCCATTGACGGTTCACTGACAACGATCTCCAAACCTTATAACCTGATTAACGGCTATGAGACCGGGGGCGGACTCAATGCGATGTTGTGGTACGTAAATATCAACGCAAGGGTTTACAAGGGCCATTATGCGAAGTATACCGAGCCCTCATTTACAATACCTGCAAGAGACTATTTCTCCTATGCGATAACAGGCTATGCATTCGCAAACCTGGATAAGAAAAAGAACTCGACAGTATTTGTTTTCATGAGCTACAACGGGGTTAACATAAATGCGCAGTCAAAGACCTACAGTATGCCTATATACGGCATAGGTGCCTCACAGAAGCTGAAGGATCATAATTTCGGGATATTCTGGTTGTTGCCGTTCTCAAAAGAGGTTAATTTCAGTCGCACTGAGACGGAAACACCTTATTATACATCAACGGATATCACCGGGATTGATCTGGCAGGTTTTGTGCAGTTCCAGTACTCATACAGATTCAATAAAGGAAAGAGTGTCAGGAAACTCAACCGCAAGGTTGAAGTTGACAGCGACAGCAAGGGAACGGTTATCGGAGGTTAAGATACCGGGTGGCTGGCACTTACTTATGCATAGACAGGAGGTGATATCCTGTCATGGGAGAGGTGACTGTCAAACTCATGGTGAATGAAAGGCTCAAAACAAAACAGAATCTATATATTTATGGTTCCGGACATCTGTTGACCGGTTAATGCAATTAAGACTTCAATAAAACGAATTCTTTCATGATCAGATATCATAGCGCCGGTTCTCCGGACAATATAGCCGAGCTGAACAGGGGTAGCGTAACTATCTCTACATCGGGTGACATGCTCGACATCCTGGGGGATATAGGTTACCAGGGATGCTCCAGGCTCATCATCCATTCCACGGATCTGAGCCCTCTTTTTTTCGATCTCAGGTCGGGCATGGCCGGTGAGATCCTGCAAAAGTTCTCGAACTATCGTATGAGGCTGGCTATTGTCGGCGACTTCTCCCATCTCAGCAGCAAGAGCTGGCAGGATTTTATCCGTGAGAGCAACAGGGGAAAAGCAGTCAGCTTTGTAAACTCGTTCGATGAAGCGATATCTGCTCTGAGTTGTTAGGGATGCGGGAACGATATACCTGCACTCTGTATATCTTTTATTGACAGTTACTTGCAAAGGAATAATAATGGAGGGAAAGACGCTCAATATCGCTGAAAAATTTCTGGTCGTTGCTCATCATCCTGAGAAGGGACGGTTCCTTATATCTCACCTTTACATAAAGTATGGCCTTGCCGGCGCCATCCTGCTGGACATGACTCTTGAAGACAGGATAAGTCTGGAGGACAGGCGGCTGATGCTGAAGACAGGCAGGACAACGACTGATCCCGTCAGGGAGGAGGTCACTCTGCTGATGTCACAGGCTGGAAAGCCACGCAGGGCAGATTATTGGGTAAGAAGGCTTGCCGGCCGCTACAACAGGTATCTGAAACAGATACTGAAGGGGCTTGAAGAGAAAAGAGTTGTGCGTATTGAGGAGCGGAAGTTCCTTGGGCTTATCCCCTACCGTGCTGTATTTCTGGTCGGGAGTTATACACGGAGTAACATCATCGGTAAGCTGAAGAATGATATTCTTGTTTACAGGGCTTCAGCAGGCGACAATATGGCACTGGCCGGTCTTGTTGAAGCCTGCAGGATGCACCGGCTGCTTACTACAGACCGTGATGAGCTGAGGATGGTCAGGTCACAGGTAAAAAAGATAATTAAGGAGAGTCCGGTATCAGATGTAGTAGCCCATACGATCAGGCAGGTACAGATCGCGATTATAACCAGTGTCACTGCTGCTACTGTTGCTGCCACAGCCGGCAAGCACTGAGACCTATGTAACTCATCGTACAGGCAGGTATGAAAACGACCAACGATGCTGAATCGATGCGGGGAAGCTCCTCGGAGGGTATGCGTGACAGCGATTCCGAAAGCCTCAGGGACGGAAGCTCGGACACGCAAAGGGAGAGTGATTCTGATGCCATGCGGGAAAGCGATTCCGGAGGGATGCGTGATGCCAGCTCCGACGTCATGCGCGAGACAGATTCCGAAGATCTTAGAGACGGTTCTTCTGACACCATGCGTGAGAGTGACTCAGAGTCGCTCCGGGGTTAGCCACCTATCCAGACTGCAAGACTGCATGACTGCAAGACTGCAAGACTGCATGACTGAACGACCTTCAGACTCCTGACCCAGGTCTGAGCCCCGCCCTGCGGGGCAACTGACCGCATGACTGCAAGACAAAGAATAAACCATAAACTCGCTGCAAATCATGATCACAGTAATTGCCGAGAGGGTGCTGCACGAAAGTGGAATACGTGTTGCCCTCAGATACCCTCCTGACCAGGAGGTAGATAACCTTGTCCGAACCCTACCCGATGCCGAATGGTCGGCAAGGATGGACTGCTGGCTTATAGCAAATCAGTCCGGTATTGACCAGAAAATAATAAACCTCCTTGTTGATGTTGCCCGGATTGACTTCAGATATGGAGGCAACAGACGATTGGTGGAGAAGATCCGGGAGATCCGGGAGCAGAACTCCTCAGTAGCACGAAGAGAGACCTCCTCTTTTAACAACCGGACAAACGGGATCTTCAGACCTGCTGATGTTGAATATAAACTAAGCAGGAGAGCTGTTGAAGATATCGACAGGTACCGGAGATGGATGCAATCCCACAGGTATCCACCGAACACGATCAGGACATACATCTCTATGATGGAGGCTTTCCTGAAATTCGTTGCACCCAAAGAAGCCGGTGAATGTGATGCAACAGACCTGGAAAGGATGGTGACTGACTATGTTCTTCCGAAAGGATTGAGCTACTCTTTTCAGAATCAGCTTATCAGCTCCGTGAAAAAGTTTTATAAGGAGATATGCCGTGAGACTATTGATCCGGTAGCGTTCACCAGGCCACGTGTAAAACACAGATTGCCGAATGTCCTGAGCAGGGAGGAGGTGAAAAAGATCCTTGCAGCACCGGTCAATGAGAAGCACAGAACAATACTGTGTGTCATATATGGTTGCGGCCTGAGGCGTAGTGAAGTCATCATGCTTGAGCCGGGCGATATAGATCGTGACAGGATGCTCCTGACAGTAAGACAATCGAAAGGATTCAAGGACAGGATAGTACCCATATCAGCAAAACTGGTCGGGATGATTGATTCGTATGTATCACATTATCGTCCTGTTACATATCTGTTTGAAGGTCAGCGTGAGGGTGATCACTATAGTGCAACAAGTGTCGAGAAAATTTTCAGATCGGCATGCCAGGAGGCAGGAATAAAAAAGAACATTACCCTGCATGGTTTACGGCACTCCTACGCGACACATCTCCTTGAGGCAGGGACTGATCTGCGGTACATTCAGGAGCTGCTTGGGCATAAGAGCAGCAAGACGACAGAGATTTATACCCATGTAACCGAGAAAAGCATTCAGAAGATAAGAAGTCCATATGATGACCTCTAAGTATTATGCTTTTTATAATCTTAACATCTGACCACTTTAAATCCACTTAGCCGTACCAAACCATCCCATTAACCGGATGGCCAATGTCAACTCTGACCTGTGACTTTTGCCGGATATAAGAGCTCCGTTTGCAGAATTCAATGAATCATAGCAAATTAAGGCATGGGTTGTATGTCGTCACTGTTTGCTTGACCTATTAGTCCACGCCAACAACATTGTTGAGAAAAGAAACTGTTTTTGGGTCACCCTCGAAGATGACTTTTCTGTGCCGGATTTTTGATTTATTGAAAGTTATTATTTCATTCTGGAAAAATGTCATTGATATCGGGGAGCCAGGCTCAGTCTTTACGATTCTGAGCAGATGGTATAGTATTGACAGGACTCATAGGTTTATTATTTTTGTTGTCTGATTAGACCAATAAAGAGTTTCAAATCAAATAATGGGAGGCAATGCATAGGACATTGATTGTAATATTTCTGGCGATTTGCAGTGTAGCATGGTCACAGGATAGTCTGGTAAACAAAAGAACTGTAAGGGTACTCACCTTCAATATTTATCATGGGGCCACGATGAAAGGAGACTTTGATCTTGACTATATTTCACGGGTAATAGATGATACCAACCCTGACCTTGTGGCGCTGCAGGAGGTTGATTTCAGGACAAGGCGTGCACATGGGTATGATCTGGCTACAGAGCTGGGCTTGAGACTCAGGATGGCCCCGGTATTTGCCAGAGCGATGCCATATGATGGAGGAGAGTATGGTGAAGCCATTTTATCGGATTATAGTTTCATAAGTACAAGAAATGTCCCGCTCCCGTTTACCGGAACCAACGAACCCAGAACGGCATTGGAGATAGTCACGATCCTGCCGTCGGGGGACACAATAAGTTTTATTGGCACCCATCTGGATCACCTTCGCGATGATACTGACCGTATCTTACAGGTCGGAAAGATCAATGAAGTTTTTACTCATTCCCCCTACCCTGTTATAATTGCCGGCGATTTTAATGCCGTTCCGGGAAGCGTTCCCATTGGGATGCTTGAGGAGATTTGGGGGAGCTCATATGATAAAGCCGATCCTTCACCAACGTTTCCATCGAAAAACCCGGAAAGGAAGATAGACTATGTTATGTTTTATCCCCGTGAGAGGTGGAAAGTTATCTCCACGGAGGTTATTCATGATACTGTTGCCTCGGATCACTGTGCTTACCTTGTTGTCCTGGAATTATTATCAGATAGATAGTTTTATGGCAGGCAAGCTGGTGATGCTTATTTCAGGCACTATTTAGTTTGCCATGGTCACTGTTAGAATGTTTATAACCATAATCGGCCGGTTTATCCTTACTTATGGCATTACCTGCTGACTTGACTATTAATTGACTCTCCCTCCTGGCTGAATGCATACAACCATGGATATCAATATATTAGCTTACCCTCCTGGTTCTAGACATAAATTTTGGTTTTCAATATATTAATCTACTCAACTACATTGAGGATATCAAACCTGATTTATCTATGTCTGAACTTGCTCTCCTGACTGTGGGAATAAGTCAAGCTCTTTCAAAAGGACAGTTTGCCTTCCTGAACAGAGACATAGAACATAATCTATGGGTATCTTAACTTTCTCAACTGCTTTGAGGTATAAAACCTGGTTAATTGGTAAAAGAATCTTCTCTGCTGCCCTGAGAGACAAAATCAGGTTAAGTATATAACAAGCTTTCTCTTCTGAGTGAAGGTACAAAACCTGATTTTCGATGTCGAAACTTGCTCTCCTGACTGAAGACATAAACCCAGGTTTATCAGGATTTAAGTTTTCTTTTTTGGCTGGATTAATAATACCAGATTTGTTTATTGATTTGAATTAATCTGCAAGTGACTGGTTCTAAGTTTCTTTACAGACTCTAAATTGAAAGAAGATTTCTTTTCCGGTTCAGCGGATTCCAGTCAATAGTGATTTTGCGTTTGAGAAGATGAATTTGGTTGGCACGTTCCTCCATTATTGTAAGGTTTTGCATTAAATAACACACCTTTCCCAATATATATCATCCACCTCACCCCAACAATAACTCCCTCCCCACCCATATATATACACCTTTTATACCCATATAAACAAGTTAG
>QKGI01000009.1 GCA_003250475.1 Bacteroidota bacterium
GTGTTCCCCCGGGATATCGGAGGCAGTGAAGACCCTTATCACGCCTGCGGCTCCCGAAGCTTCGGAGACATCTATCTTCTCAACTATCGCGCGCGGGTGGTCGCTGAACCTTAACGCGCCGTGTAACATACCATCGAAGTACATGTCACCGACAAAATCCCTCTCCCCCAGGGCTGTCTCTGCTGCCTGGTACTTGGGATAGGGACTGCCTACTGTTGCATCTGCTTTCCCGGGTAGGGCTTCCCTGCCGTTCAGCTCCGCAAAGGCAGCCTCTATGGCATCGATGATCTTTACATATCCGGTGCAGCGGCACAGGTTAGGGGAGATGGCTTTTATGATCTCCCTGCGCGACGGTTCTTTATTCTCATTATACAAAGCCTTCGCTCTCATGATCATGCCGGGCGAACAGAAGCCGCATTGCACGGCGCCCCTGCAGGCAAAATTCCTGCTCATGACCTCACGGAACCGTTCTGACAGTCCCTCTGCCGTATATATGTGCGCTCCCTCGAGGCTGCCCATCTTTGTCCGGCATGCGAGCTTTGCCCTGCCATTGATCTCGACGGTGCATGCACCGCATACACCCTGCCCGGAGCAGCCGTCCTTAGCGGAGGTGATCCTGTTCTCAAGACGAAGGTGGTCGAGGAGAGACTCTTCGGTGTCTCCTTCAAAAGTTCTTTGTATTCCGTTCAGGGTGAAGGTGATCATTGCACCATTTTCAACAGGTTATCGATTGTAGGATAGACCGGTGCCGGCATATTTATCCGGGACGACACGGCACGGGGGTCTTTCAGCCCTGAGCCCGTAAGCATAACGACGTCAGATGTGCCTGCCTCCAGCCTGCCATCCCTGTAGTACGACAGAAATCCTGCGTAGGCGGCTGCCGCCGCCGGTTCAGCAAAGAGGCCGGTGCCTGCTGCCAGTACCGATGAGGCATGCAGTATATCTTCATCGCTTACGGCCAGGGTCTCACCATCGTATTCACGGATGAAACGGCGTGCCATCCGGAAGTTTCTCGGGATATCCACAGAGATTGAGTCTGCTATCGTTGTTGAAGATATAACTGTGAATTCCTCCTGCCGGATATTCCTCACGAGGTTATCACTCTTCTCCGACTGCACGGCAACGATGACAGGCATTTTATTTGTTATACCAACCCGCATAAGGTCTTCAAACCCCTTATAAACACCTGACAGTATGACTCCGTCGCCTGCCGGGATAAATATCCTGTCGGGCACCCGCTGGCCTAGCTGTCCGAACAGTTCAAAGGCAGCGGTCTTTTTCCCCTCGATAGTGAGGGGATTATAAGCAGTGTTACGGTTATACCATCCGCACTCTTCCGTCGCTTTTACGCTGAGGTCAAAAGCTTCGTCATACGTTCCTTTGACAGGTACCAGCGTGGCGCCGTACATCACTATCTGTGTCAGTTTTGCCAGTGGCGCTGATTCCGGTACGACTATTATTGCCTTCTGCCTTTGCGATGCGCATATCCCTGCCAGGGATGATCCGGCGTTGCCTGTCGAGGCGGCGATGATCGTTTCCAGGCCCTTTTCACGTGCCCGGGCCGACACTATGGCCGAGGCCCTGTCCTTGAACGACCATGTGGGATTCTGGGAGTCGTCCTTGAGATACAGGTTGAAGGGAAGCTGTTTGCCGTCAAGGATATTGTGACGGTATAGAGGCGTGTTACCTGTCCTCAGCGGTGGGAGCGAGGCGGTGCCGGATAAAGGGAGCAGGCTTATGAACTCCTCGTCCTTCAGGCCGTCAAACCCATCGACAGACTCCCTGATCATCTCATAGTCATAGATGACCTTTAGAACGCCACGCGGGGGAGCACCTGGTACGTTGGCAGCGCTGCAGGAAGGGCACAGGTATACCGCCTCCATGCTGTCGATCTCATTGCCGCAGTCGGTGCACCTGTATATGAACTTGTTAACTGTCATCATCTTCTGCCGGTCACCCTAAACGGAATGGAGCAGGCCGGTACGTTCATTAAACCCGTCTATCAGCTCGTCCCACCTGTCTACCTGCCTGAACATCGTGTTCCATATGTCACGGTCATGCCACAGCTGGTTCAGTTCTTCAACATTCCTGCCCTGCTGTTCCACCCATGTATAGTACTTCAGGTTATGCAGTGCCTTCCTGTCCCTGTAGGTCAGCTCCTTCATGTTATCGCACCGTGCGCCCATGAGACACTGCTCAAAGTCGCGGACGGCCTGCAGCATGTCATATTCGCCTCTCTGTGTCCTCAGCTCCTCCACCCTCGACCTGTACATCTCGGCCGAGTCGGTGGCGATGGTTATTATCACGTCGTCAGGGGTCATCTCGAAGTACCTTGCGGCTTTTATGGCCGAGAGGAGGTTGCTGATGCCGGAGATGCCTATCAGCGGCAGGCTGTTGATGACGTCTCCGTCAACACCTATTGCCGACAGGTAGTCATGCCCCTTCTTCTCATTGAAGAGCCGCAGCAGTCTCATGCAGTCCTCATCGTCTATTGCCGTCACCATGTCGGTATTCTTTACATTATGTATCCATGGGACGTGTTTGTCGCCTATACCTTCTATCCTGTGGCCGCCGAAGCCGTTCATCAGCAGGGTGGGGCACTGCAGTGCCTCCGACGCCACCACCTTAATATCAGGCACCACCGTCCTGAGGTAGTCGCCTGCCGCTATTGTGCCGGCCGACCCTGTGGCGGAGACATAGGCAGCAAGCCTGCTCCGGTCATGGCGTACGGTGTTATACACCTCCTCAATAGCCGGGCCTGTCAGGTTATAGTGCCATGCCCCGTTGCCGAACTCCTCAAACTGGTTGAAGATGACACAGTCGGGTCTTGTTCTCCGTATCTCCCAGCATTTGTCATATATCTCCTTGACGTTGGATTCGCATCCCGGTGTGGCTATCACCTCCGAGCCTATCTCATCGCGCAGCCAGGCGAACCTCTCGTTGCTCATCTCCTCGGGCAGTATTGCCACCGACTCGGTGCCCATGAGCTTCGAGTCGAAGGCGCCGCCGCGGCAGTAGTTGCCTGTTGAGGGCCATACGGCTTTCTGCCACGTGGGATCGAAGCCTCCGGTGATGATCATCGGGGCGAGACAGCCATAGGCGGCGCCTACCTTATGGGCACCGGTAGGGAACCATTTTCCTATGAGAAGGAGGATACGCGCATCCACCCCGGTGAGCTGTGACGGGAGCTCGATGAAATTGACGCCGCCAAAGAGGCCTCCTTTATCCACCGGCTCATTCTTCCAGGTGATACGGAACAGGTTCAGCGGGTTCATATCCCATAACCCGACATCCTTAAGTTTTGATCTGATATTTTCAGGTATCAGCCCGGGATGCCTCTGCTGTCTGAAGGTAGGGAGAATGATGCCCCTCTCCCTGAAGCGGTTGACAGCATTTTCAAGCGCTGCCTCACTGGTAATATTATCAATAGGCCGGATCATAGTGTCCTTTTATTTAGATCAGTTACGTAATGCAAGATAATAATATGCCGGGAAATAATTAATCTGAAAGGTCAGGCATGCAGCAGGCTCTCCGCCCCGCCAAGCAGGACAGCCATCTCCGCGGCTTTATTGAAGTGAGCCTCTCTTACGCAGGGCGTGAGGAACTTCACATCGATGAGCCTGAAATCTTTTTTGTCAAAGGTTGCACTGACAAAGTCGGTTTCATAAATATACCTGTCATCCAGCCCTGTGAGGGTGGTAAAGCTGCCTTTGTGTTTATATATCAGGTTCCTGCGCCCCTTCAGTATGGAGAGGAGGTAACCCTCCGTAGCTTCGTTGAACGAGGCGGTGGTAAGATAGAATTTAGGTTTCTCGCGGTAAGGTGCCCCGGAGGTGGGACAGAACGTGGTGCAGTTGCCGCACTCATTGCAGAAGTTGGCAATATGCAAAACCTGGTATCTCTGTTTTATCTCAAACAGGAAGTCCTCCTCAATGCGTATGCCGTCATCATCCGTCCTGACAGCCTTCTGCAGTCTCAGCCTGACGGGGGTAACGGTGTAAGTCCTGTTGGCGAAGTTAGGGCAGACCGTGGTGCATATGCTGCATATCTCGTCGCACCACAGGCACCGGGCCGCTTCTGTCACCATCGAATCACGGTCACCCGTTTCGCTTACCAGGCTGAAGCTTCTTCTCTGTTCTTCTGTTGGCCCGGCAGGGTATTTCGCCTGGATCCTGACGGCACGTTTTTTCATCAGCTCCCCGGCTGTCAGCTTCCTGTTTAATGCCGGTTTTGTCGTTCTGATATCCATGCCGGCATCAGCCATTATCTGTTCTGCTGCTTTCCTGCCATCGCCGATGGCGTTTATGGCCGTGGAGGCGCCGCGCATGGCATCGCCGCCGGTATAGACACCTCTGATGCGTGTCCTCCATGGCATGTCTCCCACGTTGATCTGGTCTCTTTCCGCGAAGTCGATATCTGTCATCTGTCCTATCGCCGG
>QKGI01000091.1 GCA_003250475.1 Bacteroidota bacterium
TTCTGTTACCGGCATCACGGTCACAGGGGCCGGCGGCTCTTCAACAATCACAACTGATAACGGCACCCTGCAGCTGACGGCAACGGTTTTGCCAACAGATGCCACTGACAAGACGGTAACATGGTCGGTTGTCAACGGCACCGGCCAGGCCACCATCAGTGCAACGGGACTGGTGACGGCAGTATCTGACGGAACGGTTACAGCCAGGGCCACAGCCAATGACGGCAGTGGTGTCACCGGTTCCCTGGTCATCACCATCAGCAACCAGGTCATTTCTGTCACCGGCATCACGGTGACGGGAGCGGGTGGCTCTTCAGTAATAAGTACAGACAATGGCCAGCTCCAGTTAACAGCATCGATAACACCTTCAAATGCCACCGACCAGACAGTCACATGGTCAATAATAAACGGTACAGGACAGGCAACGATAAATTCTACAGGACTGGTTACTGCAGTTTCCAGCGGGACGGTTACGGGAGTTGCAACGGCCAATGACGGATCAGGAGTGACGGGCACCCTGGTTATTACTATAACCAACCAGTTAATCCCTGTCACCGGCATCACGGTCACGGGAGCCGGAGGCTCTACGGCTATCACGACGGATAACGGCACACTACAGCTGACGGCGACAGTATCACCGGCGGATGCCACGATCAAAACAGTGACATGGTCAGTGGCTGACGGCACAGGTCAGGCGTCAGTCAATGCCTCAGGCATGGTAACTGCGCTGGCAAATGGTACTGTAACAGCCAGGGCCACCGCCAACGACGGATCAGGTATCTTTGACGAAATAACAATCACAATAACGAACCAGGTTGTCATGGTTACCGGCATAACCGTTACGGGTGAAGGCGGGGTAACGTCTGTTGATCTTGAACATGGCACCCTGCAGATGATTGCAACTGTTGTACCTTCTTACGCCACTGAAACAGATGTTTCATGGCTGGTTATCAATGGTACAGGCCAGGCTACGATAAGTGAGACCGGGTTGCTGACCCCGGTGTCTCCGGGAGAGGTTGTTGTAATGGCTACCGCTGTTGATGGTTCAGGAGTGACCGGAGAATCTGCAGTTACCATCCAGCTTGTGAGTTCAATCGAGATAACCCATGACAGGTATCAGATCATTATTAAGGTGCCGGATAACATGATTCCCGCAAAAGCCAGCCTGCATAACCTACACGGCTCGCATATCCAGACAAAAACTATAAGTACTACGGAATGTACCTTTGATATCTCCGGATTATTTCCCGGAATATACGTGGTTTCAGTATACAACTCAAAAATACGGGATGCAGCCAAGATTGCTATCCCTTATTAGCACCGGCCTGCAGTTATAATTTATAGCTGTTCAAAAGGATTTTTTTTCGAAAAGTTGGGACGATAAGTATTCTGACTGTCAAATTCCTGCAGCCATCCACGGGTAAACCCCAGCTCATTAAAAGCGTTAATTACCGAAAGGTACTCTTCATGGGACACTGTTCCCAGGAGTGGCTTAAAAATCTCAGGTTTTGTCTCGCCGGATTGAGGATATGTACCTTTCAGCCGTAAGGTAGGGTAATACTGAGACATAAGAGAGAGGTGCAGTCCGGTAGAGACCTCTGCAGCAATAAGTTCAAGTACACCTGTGCTGTTTTCTGCAAAGCCCGGCAATACGAGGTGCCGGACAATAATACCCCGGCGGGCGATACCGTGGTCATCGGTGTACAGGGTGGCACCCGTCTGATGTATCATCTCTTTAAGGGAGACCAGGGCGTACTTGCTGTAACCGGGCGCCTGGGATAGTTCCTCAGCCAGGATATCGTCAGAGTATTTGAAATCCGGTAGCCAGACATCTACTGTTTTCTCTAGTGAACGCAATGTTTCAGGAAGATCATAACCATTACTGTTATAGATTATTGTCGGATTATAACCGCGTCTCCTGACCTCTTCAATGATCATGACCATTTGTTGCACGAAATGGGTTGGAGAAACAAATCCCAGGTTGTTCTCACTTAGCGGTAACAGTTCAATAATTGCGTCACACACCTCATCCAGAGTCATCACGCTGCCCTGGGTGCCACGGCATGAAATCTCCCAGTTCTGGCAGTATATGCATTGCATGTTACACGACGGAAAAAAAACATTGACAATGCCTTTTTCCCCGGATACCGGAGGCTCCTCACCTTTATGGATCACGATGGAGGAGATATGTATCCTGTCGTCAGCTTTACACCAGCCCAGGGACTCTGAACGATCGACGTTGCACTTACGCGGACAAAGATTACATGGCGTCATTGTGTAAAGGTCTGAAGGTCTGAAGGTCTGAGGTCTGAGGTCTGAAGGTCTGAAGGTCTGAGGTCTGAAGGTCTGTTGTCTGGGGTCTGTTGCCCTGTGTCGCGGGGCTCCGTCTTGCAGTCATGCAGTCGTGCGGTCATTATTATCCGTCATTGAACCAGGTTACCGATAAGTGTTGCTGAGGTTGAGCGGGTAACGATCACATCAACATAGTCACCTGGCCTTATGCTGTCCGCCTGAAAGACCACGACTTTATTACCTGAAGTACGACCCATCATAGCGCCGGCAGGCTTTTTTGCTTTGCCTTCAGTCAATACCCGCACGATTTTGCCGATATCAGCCTTCTTACTGCTTGCAGACAACTCATTCTGAAGAGCGATGATCTCATTAAGTCTCCTGGTCTTAACTCTTTCCGGCACATCGTCTTTCATAAGCCTTGCCGCCCTGGTGTCCGGCCGTTCGGAGTATTTGAACATATAGGCAAAGTCGAAGCCGACTGTCCTCATGAGGCTTAGCGTCTCCTGATGCTCCTCCTCAGTTTCGCCACAGAACCCGGCAATAATATCTGTCGACAGTGAGCAGCCGGGTAGAATACTGTTAATAGCAGCGATTCTTCCCAGGTACCACTCCCGTGTATATTTACGGTTCATACGGGCAAGCACGGTGCTGCTTCCACTCTGAACCGGCAGGTGGATGTGCCTGCAGATGTTATCGTGTTTTGCCATAACCTTCAGAAGGTCATCCGAAAGATCTTTGGGGTGGGAGGTCGAGAAACGGACACGTAACAGAGGATCTATGGAGGCTACCTTCTCTAATAATTCCGGGAAACCGATGTTCTGCATGTTGTTGACCTCGGGATCATGCAGCATTACAACAGTGTCGTTTTTTCCTGCGATAGCTGACCGGCTCACACTATCCTCATCCTCTGCCGTGGACGGATCAGGGTTCAGGTTAAAGGCATTCCCGGTCCATGAGTATGAGTTGACATTCTGCCCCAGGAGAGTCACTTCCCGGTATCCCTGCGCAAATATGTCACGTGCCTCCCTCACAATAGTCCCGGGGTCGCGACTGCGTTCAGCCCCGCGGACATAAGGAACCACGCAATAGGCACACATATTATTACATCCCCTCATTATGGAGATGAAGGCGGAAACACCATTGCTCTCAAGCCGGACAGGGGAGATGTCAGCATAAGTCTCTTCACGTGATAACAGTACATTTACTGCAGAATGACCTGAAGAGGCAGTCTCCAGCAGCAGGGGAAGATCTCGGTAGGCATCGGGCCCGACAACCAGGTCAACCATTTTGTCACTTTCGAGGAGCCTCTCCTTAAGTCGCTCAGCCATGCATCCAAGAACGCCCACAACTACCCGCGGGCGTTTCTTTTTCTCACTACGGAAGAGATCAAGACGACCCCATACACGTTGCTCTGCATTTTCACGAATGGAGCAGGTATTGACAAGGATCAGGTCCGCCAGCCTGATGTCCGTGACAGGCTCATAGCCTGCTTCCCCAAGTATAGAGGCAACGATTTCACTGTCAGCGACATTCATCTGGCAGCCGTAGGTCTCGATGTAGTACTTCTTTGTCATAACCGCCGGGCAAAATTAGGAAAAATACTCAACGGTCAGAAGGATATATAGTCTAAAGTCTGAAGGTCTGAAGTCTGAAGGTCTGTCGCCCCGCTGAGCGGGGCTCCGTCTTGCGGTCATGCGGTCATGCAGTCGTGCGGTCATGCAGTCGTGCGGTCATGCAGTCATGCGGTCTTGCAGTCATGCAGTCATGCGGTCGTGCAGTCATGCGGTCATGCAGTCCTGCAGTCTTGCAGTCGTGCAGTCCTGCGGTCCAGCAGTCCTGTCAGAGTGTAGCGGAGATCCTCGACCGTAAGGTCGGGACGGTCTTACTGAATTTGCCGGCGCAGCTGACCAGCCCTTACGCTAAAATGATCCATCCGCAAGCTGGCGTATCATTTCTTAACGCCCGTAACGGTCCGAAGGTCATGGATACACTATAATTGCAGTTCAAATGAATTGTATATTTTTGTAAACAGTTAAATATAATCCGTATGTCAGGTCACAATAAATGGTCAACCATCAAGCGCAAAAAGGGTGCGGCTGATGCAAAGAGAGGGAAGATCTTTACGAAGATCATAAAGGAAATAATGATCTCAGTACGTGAGGGAGGCCCTGATCCTTCGGGTAATGCACGACTGAGGCTGGCGATACAGAATGCCAAAGGTGCAAACATGCCCAAAGACAACATTGAAAGGGCAATAAAGAAAGCCGGCGGTGCCGAAGCCGAAGCCTATCATGAGATGACATACGAAGGCTATGCTTCCAACGGTATTGCAGTCTTTGTCGAGGGTTTGACCGACAACACCAACCGTACACTTGCGGGCGTTCGCTTTATCTTCGGAAAATACAACGGGGCTCTCGGCCCTAATGGTTCCCTTACCTTCCTCTTTGACCGTAAGGGAGTCTTTACCATCAATGCTGAAGAGATGAAGGGGAAAGACATGGAGGATCTTGAGCTTGAACTGATAGATGCCGGTGCCGAGGAGATAGAGGTGGATGACGAGGTGATAACTGTTACATGCGCGAAAGACGACTTCGGCAGTGTAAACCATAAACTTGAAGAACTCGGAATTGAGCCGGATGAAGCTATGCTTAAGAGAGTCCCAAAGGAAACGAAGGCACTTGACGTGGAGTCGGCACGCAAAGTCATGAAACTTATCGAAGCTTTGGAAGATGACGACGATATACAGGCTGTCTACCATAACCTCGAGATCACAGATGAGCTGGCGGAAGCCCTGGAATAGGATGCTTTGTATGTTACTGCCATTTCATTAATGTTTTGCAGGCTTCGGCAGTATTTACCTGCTCCATAAAATGTGAATAATTCCGGAACAATAATTGCCTATGGTTCCTGAGAAGAATCTGTATTATATTTGCACCATGAGATCTTTGATGCTTTTCATCCTGCTGATATCGCTTCCACTTTCAGTGGTGGCGCAGAAAGAGCTTAGTGTTGAGGCACTTATGAATGACGGTCATCCTCACTACATTGCGGAACGGTTGAGAATCATTCAGGATCCGGCATTGGATACGCTGTTAAACAGGCACATTATTGCCAACGCTTCGAAGAATGGCGTTGACGGCTGGCGCATACAGATCTACCGTGGCGGACACCGCACAGCCAATGAAGACTCAAACAAGGTGAGGGCCCGTTTTATGGAAGATTACCCCGAATTAAGTACATACCGTACTTTTGACAGGCCTAACTGGTTCAAGGTGAAGGTCGGAGATTTCAGGACAAGGGAGGAGGCAGCCCTGGTCTATTTTGATATTTTGAAAAAATACCCTGAAGCATATCTGATCAGGGACGTTATCGCCTTTAAAAACCCGGTAAAGTAAGATGAGCGAGAGCATAAAACATGAATGCGGGATAGCACTGATAAGACTGCTGCGCCCCGCAGGATACTATATTGATAAATACGGTTCATGGGATTACAGCCTGAAAAAGATGTATCTCATGATGGAGAAGCAGCATAACCGTGGTCAGGATGGCGCCGGGCTGGCGGGGATAAGAATAGGGGCCAGACCCGGTACCCGCTATATCCACCGGCAAAGATCCAACTCTGCCAATTCCATAAAGGAAGTCTTTGACAGGATCTATCCTGAAATAATGGAAAATCCGTGCGACGTATGGCTCGGGCACCTGAGATACGGTACCTACGGGAACTACAACATTGATTATGTTCACCCCGTCACACGTGAAAATAACTGGCGGTCACGCAGTCTGGTGATGGCCGGCAACTTCAACCTTACCAACATGGAGGAGATCTTCAACCATCTCATTGAGATTGGTCAGAATCCGATCGACTTCTCCGACACCATCACTATCCTTGAGAATGTTGGTCATTTCCTCGATGAGGAGGTGGAACGGTTGTACAGGTTTTATAAGGAAAAGGGATTCTCGAAACGTGAGGTGTCGCCAATTATTGAGAAAGAGCTAGATCTTGCCGGGGTTCTGTCCAGCGCTGCACGACGCTGGGATGGTGGTTATGTAATGGCCGGTATGCTGGGGCACGGTGATGCATTTGTGCTTCGCGATCCGGCAGGAATCAGACCTGCATTCTGGTATGCTGATGACGAGGTTGTGGTGGCTGCCTCAGAGAGACCTGTCATACAGACGGTCTTCAATGTCAGAACGGATCATATTAATGAGCTTGACCCGGGCAAGGCTCTTGTAGTAAAGGCATCAGGCGACTGGTCGCTGAGAGAGGTGCTTCCACCGGTAAAACCGGCAAAATGTTCATTCGAGCGGATTTATTTCTCCCGTGGGACAGACAAACACATCTACCGCGAACGTAAAAAACTGGGGGAGATACTCACTGCGCCGGTTCTGGAAGCGGTGAACAGCGATATAAGAAACACAGTCTTTTCTTATATCCCCAATACTGCCGAGAGTGCATTCTACGGCCTGATAGAAGGGGTAGACAACTGGCTCAACAACAGGAAGAGACAACTGATACTTAAGAAAGGAGAGGCTGTTACAGAATCTGACATCGAAAGGATAATGGATGTCAGACCAAGGATCGAAAAAATTGCTGTGAAGGATATAAAGCTCAGGACTTTTATCACCGAAGACCGAAGCCGTGATGACCTGGTGGCACATGTCTATGACGTTACCTACGGTATCCTCAGGAGAGGAAAGGATAACCTCGTGGTGATAGATGACTCTATCGTACGCGGCACCACCCTCAGAGAGAGTATAATACGGATCCTTGACCGGCTTGAGCCGGCCAGGATTGTCATTGTTTCCTCTTCACCCCAGATAAGATACCCGGATTGCTACGGTATTGACATGGCCAAGCTGGGAGACTTTATCGCCTTCAGGGCTGCCATAGAACTGCTGAGACAGACAGGGAAGGAGAGTGTCATCAGCGACATATACAAACGCGCACAGGAGGAACTTAAGAAGCCCGTTGACGAGATGATCAATGTGGTGAAGGATATATATTCACCGTTCACTGACCTTGAGATATCACAGCAGATAGCAGGGATGTTACGGACACCGGAGATCAAGGCGGAGGTTATTATCGTTTATCAGTCGGTTGACGGCCTTCACCAGGCCTGCCCGGGACATACCGGCGACTGGTATTTTACAGGCAACTACCCGACACCCGGCGGTAACAGGGTGGTAAACCGGGCTTTTGTCAACTATATCGAAGGGAAAAACGACCGGGCCTACTAGTACATAAACTTACTGAATAGACCTTCCGACCTCAGACCTTCAGACTCCAGACCTTCAGACCCCAGACCTTCAGACCTTCAGACCCTGAAATCACTGGGAGATATCGAAATCTTCCCGGTATGATGCCAGGTGCCTGTTTATTTTTTCAATATAAATATCCCGCACGGTGATCATGATACCGGTCTCTTCAACATTACCGAAGTGATGATTGATAAAGGTGCCGAAGCACTTCATCGTGGGAGAGAGATTCATGTAGGCATTGATCAGCGGCGGAATGTTCTCACCCAGCCTGCGCACCTCCTGCCCGAGGATCTTCAGGTTGTCCCTGAAGGACTTGCCGGTAAAGACCTGATCCATCTCATCCCTGTGAATGTCAATAATTATCGGATCATCGGGTACAGCAAGCTTGTCAGGGTCAGGGAAGTATTTCAGCATGAAATAGAGCAGCATGTTACGGGCCTGCACGTTGTAGTGGGTATACATAGTTACCTTTCCGAAGAGGTACCTTATCTGACGGTTGTCAATGATGATGGCGCCCAGGCCGTCCCACAGATTGTCAAGGGCGAAGAGACTCTTACGACCCATGGCAGCACTCTGGTATTCAGGTCTCACAAATGAACGCCCGAGTTCCATCGTATGAGGGAGATATTTTTTTAGGAATTTCCGGGAAAAGGTAAAGTAAGATGACGAGGCAAACCTGTCTACAGAAAAGTCCCTCTCTTTATACTCCGGGTAGATGAAACGGTACCCGCCTATGATCTCACGGTTGTCAGGATCCCATATGATCAGCTGCTTCTGGGGATGATCGGCATCAAGGTCGTATTCATCGAGATCAAGGGCTTTGCCGGTTCCGCCGCCGGCATGCCGAAAGGTAAGCTCCCTTATGCGGCCTATCTCGCGCATAAGCAAAGGCGAACTGCGGTGGTCAAAGATATAGACTTCGTTGTTGGCGTTGTTGGTCTTCCTCAGATAGCCTATCCTGGCAAGCTCGGCAGCCAAGTCATCAACAGGGACCGCCTCACCAAGCGGCTCCACATCACCATGAATAATTTTGTCCTCCACGGAGAGCTAAATTGAGGAATAAAAATAAATAATATTAATCAACCGGCAGCAAATCTTTTCTGCAAATTATAAGTTTTATCACGGATCATATCCGCCCATTCCTGCGGGCTCTTCGACTTGTCAAAAGTCTGCCACGGAATTACCTCTCCGAAGTAAACATCAATGTCTTTTCCCTTTTGACGGTACATTTCGTCGGCAAGATAGAGCATCTCGAAGTTCATCTTTATGCCAAGACCGGTCCGGATGTTTGCCAGGTTGTAAAAGAAGGAGCTGTTGCGCCCTGCAAAGAAACATGGCACTATGTCACGTTTGTGCTGAATGGCCTTGACTATGAAACTCTTCTGCCATTTGAGGTCGGTGATCGACCCCTTGATTTTCCTCGAGCATATCCCTGCCGGGAAATTAAGGAGCTGATAGTCTGAGGCGTACGCCTCTTCCATCAGCCTTGCGGCCTCGCGCCCGAAAGAGCCGACTTTGTTTACAGGCAGAAAGATATCCGAATAGTTATCGATATACATGAGGATGTCATTCACGGGGAATTTTATTTCCTGGAAATGTTTCGACAATTCGCTGATAAAAACCATGCCGTCAAGACCTCCCAGCGGGTGATTTGACACAAAGATGTTCCGCCCGCCTGCGGGAAGGTTTTCAACGCCGTGAGCACGGTATTTTATGCCCATATACCCCAGGGCAGCATCGTTGAAGTCCGTGCCACGGAGGTGGCTGAATTTACGCAGGATCTCGTTGATCATGTCCTGATGGACAATACGTTTCAGGTAACTGATGACAAAGCCTGGAAGCATCCTGCCTATCTTCGGATTCTTGTCCATGAGAATCTTCTCAACATCTACCTGCTTTGGGGTTGTGGCTTGTTCCATTTTCAGTTTTATGGCGCGGTAAAGATAATTTTTTTTTGACCAAAGAACCGACTGTTTGACTCCACTCCTGAAGGGTGATTCAGGAGATACTATTACGCCCGTTATGAAGATCTTCAGTCCAGGTACACGCGGAGATGATCTGCCGGCCCTACTACTGGAAATCTGGTAGTCAGGGGTATTCTGAAAAATGCCCGCAGACTATGACAGACGAAACCACTTATAGCCAATGAATTACACAAAGTCTAGCGCACGGTCGCACTCCTGTCGGGATGCAGTTTTGCAAAGTTTTCAACAAAAGTGAAGAAAAATGGAGGAAAGTGGAGGAAAGTGGGAAAAATATTTCTACTTTAGCCCTTCGAAACAACAACTGTAATGGCCACGTTTATCGGTGATTATTCATGCAGGCTTGATGCCAAGGGAAGAGTCATCCTCCCTTCCGCTTTCAAGAAGCAGATGCCTACGGCAGCTGAAGATCGCTTTGTGGTCAGAAAAGATATCTTCGAGGGTTGTCTTGTCCTCTACTCTATTGACGACTGGAACAGGCAGCTGGAGAAGATCCGCAGCAGGATCAACCAATACAACAGGGAGCATAATATCTTTCTCCGCAACTTCTTCAAGGGGACAGCAGAGGTGTCGCTCGACAGCAGTAACAGACTGCTGATACCGAAGCGCCTCCTTGACCTGGCCGGAATTACGAAGGATGTTGTTCTTGCAGGTCAGGACGGACGGATTGAGATGTGGGCCGAAGAGGTTTATGCCCGCATCGACATGCCTTCTGACGACTTTGCCGACCTGGCAGAGAAACTGCTTGGGAGTCCCGACACAGGTTCTTCCTGATGGCTCCATACCATCTCCCAGCACTGCTTTCTGAAAGCATTGCAGGGCTAAACCTCAGGCCCGACGGGATCTATGTCGACGTAACCTTTGGCGGCGGCGGCCATGCCCGTGCCATCCTTGAACATCTGACCACCGGCAGGCTGATAGCCTTTGACCAGGATATTGACGCTGTTGCCAATACCCCGGATGATGAACACTTCACCCTTCTCAATCAGAATTTCAGGTACCTGAGGAATAACCTGCGCTACCTGGGCATAAGAGCCATTGACGGCCTGATAGCTGACCTGGGAGTATCCTTTCATCAGTTTGACAGGCAGGAGAGAGGTTTCTCATTCCGCGGGGAGGCGGAGCTTGATATGCGCATGAACCGCCTGTCGGCGGTGAAGGCCTCTGACATACTGAACACATATGGTGAGGATAGGCTCGCAGATCTCTTTTACAGGTACGGTGAGCTGACCAATTCGCGGAAACTGGCAGCAGCCATAGTGAAGGCCAGGGCCGAAAGGCCTGTGAAAACGGTCAGCGACCTCATGTCAGTTCTTGCCGGACAGGTGCCTCCCAGGGAGGAGAATAAATTCTGGGCGCGTCTTTTTCAGTCTTTACGCATTGAGGTCAACAATGAGATGCAGGCACTGACGGAGATGCTGACACAGGCGCTTGAGGTGCTGAAGCCCGGCGGCCGCCTCTCGGTGATAACTTATCATTCACTGGAAGACAGGCTGGTAAAGAACTTCATACGTAGCGGCAATTTCGAAGGTAAGAGCGAGAAGGATTTTTTTGGTAACGTGACTGTCCCCCTCAGGGCTGTGAACCGTAAGGTGATCGTCCCGACGGAGGAAGAGATACGGGCTAACAGCAGGGCACGCAGCGCCAGGCTCAGGATAGCAGAAAAGTTATGAGAGCCATGGCAGGTAATGATATAGGGAACCTTGTGAATGCTGCCGCGAATAAAGACAGTGGAAAGAACATTGGAGGGATGAAAAAGGAGAAGAGCCAGGATAAAAAGAGCAGGCCACAAAAGGGTACCGGCAACAGGAGGAGTCCCGGATACTTCAGGGGGCTCATCAGCGGCACACTCATCTCTGATAGTCTCATACTTAAAGACATACGATATTCCGCTCTCATTGCCCTTCTTGCTGTGATCTTTATTGCCAACAGGTTTAATGCCGAACGCGTTGAACGGGATATCATCGTCCTGGAGCAGGAGGTAAGAGACCTGAGGTCAGAATCGCTCTCTGTCTCTGCAGAGCTGGGCAGCGTGAGTCGCCAGAGTGAGATAACAGAACTGGTTAAGGAGCGGGGCCTCGGTCTCCAGGAGCTGCGTGAACCACCATTCAGGATTGTAGTGCATGAGTAAAAGGATGAAACCAAAGGATCAGATACTTGCACGTACCGGCGTCATATACGGTATCGTGGCGATGATGGCTCTCGCCGTCTTCGTACGTATCATTATCCTTCAGTTTGTCCAATCCGAGAAGTGGGCCGGTATGGCTGACAAGATAGTCTTCCGCAGGGAGGTTGACAAAGCCGGGCGTGGCGACATCCTTTCGGATGACGGCCGGATACTCGCAAGTTCCATACCCTACTATACTGTGTACATGGATACCCGCAGCTCGGGCATGGCAGACACTACATGGTCGAACGGCATAAGCGGACTATGCAGAGGACTGTCAGCCAATGTGGGTGTCAACACGCCGGAAGGGTGGAAGACAGCGCTAACCAATGCCCGGAAGCGGGGCGACAGGTATTATCTCATCAAGAGGCACGTCAGCTACGAGACCCTGTCACGTCTCAAACAACTACCCATCTTCAGGCATGGTAAGTTCAGGGGAGGATTGATCTACCAGCCTGAAAACAGCCGTATCATGCCCAACGGCCTCCTGGCCAGGCGTACGATAGGATATATCACCGAGGATACCCTGGCAAATATCGTCGGTATTGAGGGTTCTTTCAACGGTTATCTTGCAGGTAAGGACGGGAGGAAGGTACAACAGCGCCTCACTGGCGGAGCATGGATCGATGTTGATAACCTGGAGACGACACATGCCCGTCCGGGTTATGACGTTGTCACCACAATCGATCTTGACCTCCAGGATGCAGCTGAGAATGCCCTCTATAAACAGCTGGAGAAGCATAAAGCCCACCATGGCTGCGCCGTGGTCATGGAAGTACGTACAGGTGATGTTAAAGCTATCGCCAATCTCGAGATAGGATCAGACGGCAGGTATCATGAGACCTACAATTTTGCTGTGGGTGAGAGTACAGAGCCTGGATCGACCTTCAAGATGATGTCGATGATAGCAGCACTGGAAGACGGTGTCATAGATCTTGATGACACTATCAATACCGGTGACGGAACAGTGAGGTATTATGACAAGATCATTCGTGATCATGAGGATAAGGGCCTGGGAAGGATAACTGCACGGGAGGTCTTTGAACACTCCTCCAACGTCGGGACGGCAAAGATCATTAATGAAGGATACAAGGATAATCCGCGCAGGTATGTTGACCGTCTCTATTCAATGCAGATCAACAAACCCCTGGGATTGCAGATCAAGGGTGAGGGGAAACCGCTGATCCGCTATCCGGGAGATAAACTGTGGTCAGGCATCTCACTCCCCATGATGTCTCATGGCTACGAGGTGCAAATGACTCCCTTGCAGATACTTACTTTCTATAATGCCATTGCCAACAATGGCAGGATGGTCAAGCCGAGGTTCGTCACGGAGGTTCGCGATGGCAACAGGATCATCAAGACCTTTGATACCGAAGTAATAACAAACGCCATCTGTTCGCGCTCAACGATAAACAAGGCGCAGTCTCTTCTTGAAGGTGTGGTGGAGAAAGGTACGGCAAAGAATCTCAGGGACAGCAATTACAGGATAGCCGGCAAGACAGGTACTGCACAGATAGCAAATGCAAAGCATGGTTACCGGTCCGGACCACGCATCTCATACCAGGCATCATTTGTTGGGTACTTCCCGGCCAACGACCCGCTCTATTCATGTATCGTTGTTGTCAATGCCCCCTCGAACTGGGTCTATTACGGCAACGTGGTATCGGGTCCGGTGTTCAAGGAGATAGCAGACAAAGTGTATGCTACGAATTTCTACCGGGATCTTCAGGCATTGAACCCCGAAAGGGATGATAAGGTCAGGCTGCGCGAAGCAGCTGACATCATTGACAGCAGGGATCTGACGGTCACATCCGGTATCATGCCAGATGTAACAGGTATGGGTCTCCGTGATGCAATTTACCTGCTTGAGAACAGCGGCCTGAGAGTTTATTACTCGGGACGTGGCAGGGTGGCAAGACAATCGCCCCAGGCCGGAGTAAAAATATCGCGTGGAGCAACAGTGTCGATAGAACTGAAACTGTGAGCATGGTGGAACTGAAAACGATATTAAAGGATATAAAAGTAACTCAGGCTTATGGCGATGAAGAGAGGCTCATCGCCGGCGTGACCGCTGATTCACGTGATGTAAGGCCGGGGAGTCTTTTTGTGGCTGTGAAGGGAACGAAGAGTGATGGCCATGCATATATCAGCCAGGCTGTTGCAGCCGGAGCCACTGCTGTCATATGTGAACAGCTGCCCGAAAAAATATCTGAAGGTGTGACCATACTTGTTGTCGAAGACTCAGCAGCTGCGACAGGCCTGGCCGCCTCGGCATTCTATGGTCATCCCTCCCTTAAGATCAAGCTGACAGGCGTTACCGGCACCAACGGAAAGACCACGATAGCAACACTGCTGTACAATATGTTTGAGACGCTGGGATATAAATGCGGCCTGTTATCCACTGTCTGCAATTATGTCCACCAGACCAGGGGTGAAGCCACCCACACTACCCCTGACCCTGTAAAGCTTAACGCTCTCCTTGCTGAGATGGTTGATCAGGGATGCGAATATGTCTTTATGGAGGTGAGCTCTCATGCCATTGATCAGAAGCGTATAGCCGGACTACATTTTGCAGGTGGTGTTTTTACAAACCTGACACACGACCATCTCGATTATCACCTGACATTCGATAACTATCTGGCAGTCAAGAAGAGGTTTTTTGACGGACTCGGACCGGAAGCTTTTGCGCTGGTTAACACTGACGACCGCAACGGGAGTGTTATGGTTCAGAATTGCAGGGCGGAGAAGCATACCTTCTCAATGCGCAGTATGGCAGACTTCCGGTGTAATATCATTGAACAGGGATTCGAGGGTATGCTTCTCAGGATCAACGGCAGGGATGTATGGACACACTTCATCGGCGACTATAACGCTTCCAACCTTCTCGCTGTCTATGGCACAGCCATTCTCCTTGGTGGCGCTGTTGAAGAAGTACTGACGACACTCAGTACCCTGCGTCCGGTTGACGGACGTATGGAGGTGATACGTTCAGCAGACGGGATGACCGGAATAGTTGACTACGCACATACCCCTGATGCTGTGGAGAACGTTATCGAAGCAATCAACAGGCTCAGGCAGGGAACCGGCAGGCTGATAGTGGTTGTCGGCGCCGGAGGCGACCGTGACCGTACCAAGAGACCGGTCATGGCACGTATTGCAGCAGCAGGAGCAGACAGGGTGATACTGACATCTGATAACCCCCGCAGTGAAGACCCTGACCTCATCATTGACGATATGCAATCGGGACTGTCACCTGATGCCATTGCCAGGACGATACGCATTGCCGGCCGTGCTGATGCCATAAGGGCGGCAGTAATGCTGGCCACCCCTGAGGATATAATACTGGTGGCCGGGAAAGGCCATGAGACCTACCAGGAGGTGAAGGGTGTCAGACACCATTTCGATGACCGGGAAGAGTTACGTAAAGCATTTAAAATGAGCTGATATGTTATATTACCTGTTCAGATATCTCGATACTATAGGGTTGCCCGGCGCCGGCGTCTTCAACTATATCTCATTCAGGGCAGCAGCCGCAGTCATCACCTCTCTGCTGATAGCAATGCTGATAGGTAAAAGGATTATTTATTACCTGCAGCGCAAACAGATAGGAGAGACCATACGCGATCTCGATCTTGAAGGACAGTACAGGAAGCAGGGTACCCCTTCGATGGGAGGTATCATAATCATAGCGTCGATACTGGTGCCGGTCCTGCTCTTTGCCAGGCTCGAAAACGTCTATATCCTTCTCATGATCATTACCACAATCTGGGTTGGGATGATAGGTTTTGTGGATGATTACATAAAGATATTCAGGAAAAACAAGGAGGGTCTGGCAGGTAAGTTCAAGATCATCGGTCAGGTAGGCCTGGGGTTGATAGTCGCTGTGACCCTGTATGCAAGCGATGATGTTGTTGTGCGGGTCAATGTGACCGCTCCTGCTGAGGTGACCGTGGCTTCCGCCGATCTGTCATCCGGGAACCCGGGTGAGGTAATACAACCTTCCACTGCAGTAAATATCAAATCGACAAAGACCACAATCCCATTCGTAAAGGAGAATGAGTTTGATTATGCATGGCTTGTACCCTTCGCCAAAGGAGAAACGAAGCAGTTACTTGGCTGGCTCGTGTTCATGGCGATGGTCATCTTCGTGGTTGTCTCTGTCTCCAACGGGGTTAACCTCACTGACGGCCTTGACGGCCTGGCAACAGGGACGAGTGCCATAGCAGGCGTGACGCTGGGAATCCTTGCCTATGTGTCAGGTAACATCATATATGCTGATTATCTGAATATAATGTACCTGCCAAACATCGGCGAGCTGGTGATCTTCGCAGCAGCTTTTGCCGGTGCCACCGTAGGGTTTCTGTGGTATAACTCATACCCTGCACAGGTATTCATGGGTGATACCGGCAGCCTCACCCTGGGAGGCATCATCGCAGTCTTTGCCATCGTGATCAGGAAGGAGTTGCTGATACCTATCCTTTGCGGCATCTTCTTCATCGAGAGCCTCTCGGTGATGCTGCAGGTAAGCTGGTTTAAGAGGACGAAACGCAAATACGGTGAGGGCAGGCGTATCTTCCTGATGGCGCCGCTGCATCATCATTATCAGAAAAAGGGATATGCTGAACCAAAGATAGTCACACGTTTCTGGATCATTGCGATAATACTGGCGGTGCTGAGCGTGGTGACACTGAAGATAAGATAAAGAATGAAGAAGAGGATAGTAATACTGGGGGCAGGCGAGAGCGGAGCCGGATCGGCGGTGCTGGCTCAGAAACAGGGGTTTGATGTATTCGTGACCGATAACGGCAGCATAAAGGAGAAGTACCGTGAGGTGCTTGCTGCACATGACATTCCGTTCGAGGAGGGAAGGCATACACCGGAGCTGATCATGAACGCTGACGAGGTGGTCAAGAGTCCCGGACTACGCGAGGATAATCCTCTCGTGGTTGCCATACATGAGAAAGGTATCCCGGTCATATCAGAGATTGAGTTTGCCGGCCGCTATACTGACGCTGTCAAAATATGCGTCACCGGCAGTAACGGTAAGACCACCACCACCAACCTTATCTACCACATGATGAAGAAAGCAGGTCTCAACGTTGCCATGACAGGTAACGTGGGCAACAGCTTTGCGATGGCTGTGGCTGAGGGAGGGTATGATTATTATGTTATTGAACTAAGCAGTTTCCAGCTTGACGGGATGTTTGATTTCAGGGCTGAGATAGCCATCCTGATGAACATCACTCCTGATCATCTCGACAGGTATGATCATGACATGCAAAACTATGTAGACTCCAAGATGCGTGTGATACGCAACCAGACTGCCGCCGATCATTTCATCTGGTGTGCCGATGACCCTGTGACAGCCAGGGAGGTGGACAGGAGGACAATAGCCTCCAGATCATACCCATTCTCTATTGGTTCATGCGAGGGAATGGCTGCCTGCATCGAAAACGACAATATTATTCTTGATATAATCCAAAAAACCAGCCTTATGACCATTCATGACCTGGCGTTGAAAGGGCGCCATAATACTTACAACTCGATGGCCGCAGCCATCGCCGGCAAGGTCCTCAACATCCGCAAGGAGACAATACGCGATAGCCTGACAGACTTCCAGGGTGTGGAGCACAGGCTTGAGTCTGTCATAATGGTAGCGGGAATAAACTTCATCAATGATTCAAAGGCAACGAATGTCAACTCCACCTGGTACGCGCTTGAGTGCATGAAGACAGATGTGATATGGATTGCGGGAGGAATTGATAAGGGGAATGACTATTCTGAGCTGGATACCGTGGTAAGGGAGAAGGTGAAAGCAATAGTATGCCTCGGAAAAGATAATTCCAAGATCATAAACGCTTTTACCGGTACGGTGACTACCATAGTTGAGACCACCTCCATGGAGGAAGCTGTCAGGTCGGCATACTACCTGGCCCATAAAGGCGATACGGTACTGCTTTCTCCTGCATGTGCAAGTTTTGATCTTTTTAACAACTATGAGGATCGTGGACATCAGTTCAAAATGGCTGTAAGAAATCTGTAATATTATGTCGCAAGTGACGATAAAGAGGTTTTTCAGGGGCGACAGGTATCTGTGGGGACTCATCGCCTTCTTCATGCTTATCTCGCTGCTGTCTGTGTACAGCTCATCGGTTGGCGTAGCCTATTCGTCACATCACGGCGATACATTCTACTTCCTTCGCACCCAGTTTATAATGCTGATGCTGGGTTTGCTGATAATCGTAGTCACTCACTGGATACCTTATATTAAATATATGCAGTTTGCCACCATCGGGCTGGGAGTGGCAATAATACTGCTCATCATAACACTTTTTGCCGGGGTGAGCATAAACCAGGCTACCCGCTGGCTGGAGATACCGGGGATAGGGCTCAGGTTGCAGACTTCTGATCTGGCCAAGGTGGCACTGGTCATATACCTTGCACGCGGACTGACGGTTTACCAGAATGAGCTCCGTAACTTCAGTGTGGTTACCATGAAGCTGATGGCCCCGGTGGCAGTGGTATGTGCACTGATCATGTCGGAGAACCTCTCTACGGCGGCCATGATCTTCATGATCAGCATGATAATATTATTCATTGGTCGTGTGCCATTCCGTTTCCTGCTTGCTTATGCAGGGCTGGGGGTTGCGGCAGTGATACTGTTCGCCTCACTGCTGATGATAGTAAAAAAGGATGACAACAGGGTACAGGTCTGGAAGAACAGGATAGAGACCTACTTCAGTGGCGAGGGATCTGCTGACGATGATTACCAGGCCAACCAGGCCAAGATAGCCATCTCCACAGGCAAGCTCTTCGGCAAGCTGCCGGGAAAGAGTACGCAGCGCAATATGCTGCCGCAGTCAAACTCAGACTTCATCTTTGCGATTATTGTGGAGGAGTATGGGCTTTTTGGAGCTATGATACTTATAATGAGCTACCTGGCGATAATGTTCCGGGGGATACAGATAGCGCGAAAGTGTGACTATGCCTTCCCGGCCCTGATGGTGCTGGGGCTTACCGTTATGATAGTATTCCAGGCATTTCTTAACATGCTGGTTGCTGTAGGCCTCTTCCCGGTGACAGGCCAGACCCTTCCGCTTATAAGCTGGGGCAGGACCTCGGTGATGGTCATAAGCTTTTCCCTGGGAGCGATACTAAGCGTCTCGAGGGTTATGAATGCACGTGAACGGAGTGAGAAACTATCTGATATTGAACAGACAGATACCAATGCCGCATGAAGACCGGGGGTAAGGAGATAAGAATCATCATCAGCGGAGGCGGGACCGGAGGTCACCTGTTTCCTGCCATCGCTATCGCCAATGCCCTGAAGCGCCTGGAACCGTCAGCCAGGATATTATTCGTGGGTGCCACAGGTAAGATGGAGATGCAGAAGGTGCCGGAAGCAGGTTATGAGATAACCGGCCTGCCGGTGGCAGGAATGGTAAGGGGAGGAGGTATAAGAAACGTACGCGTGGCATGGAAACTCCTTCGCAGCATAATAAAGTCGGCACGGATAATAAGGAGCTTTAAACCTGATGTGGTCGTAGGTGTGGGCGGCTATGCCTCCGGACCGGTGTTAAGACAGGCACAGCAGAAACACATCCCCACCCTGATACAGGAACAGAACAGCTATGCAGGAGTCACCAACAAACTGCTTGCCCGTAAAGCCGCCAGGATATGTGTGGCATATGAAGGGATGGACAGATACTTTCCAGGGGATAAAATATTGTTTACAGGTAACCCCGTACGGCAGCCCTATGATGACCTCGAACCTTTGAAAGCAGAAGCGATTGAGCATTTCAGGCTGAAGACAGGTATGCCGGTAGTCCTCGTCCTTGGCGGATCGCTGGGCGCCGGCACCATCAATGACAGTATCGGCGGCGGCATAGAGACGGTGGAGCATTCCGGGGTTCAGATGATATGGCAGACCGGCAGCCACTACTATGACCGTGTACGTGAGCTGGCTGAAGAGAAAGCCGTGATGAACATCAGGGTTACAGGCTTCATCAACCGGATGGACCTGGCCTATGCCGCCGCCGACATCATCATTTCACGTGCCGGCGCCGGGACCATCTCCGAGCTGGCACTGGTAGGCAAGCCGGTAATACTTGTGCCCTCACCCAACGTGGCTGAGGATCACCAGACACATAACGCCAGGGCTCTGGCAGACAGGGAGGCAGCAATAATGGTTAAGGATGTGGATGCTGACAGGGAGCTTATTAAAACAACACTGGCACTGGTGAATGACCTGTCACTGAAGACGACCCTATCAGATAACATAAAGAAACTGGCTATCAAAAATGCCGACGAGATGATAGCGCGGGAAGTATTAAAACTTGTCAGGAGATGAGAGGACTGTCTAACATAGAGGGAATTTACTTTCTGGGAATTGGCGGTATAGGTATGAGCGCCCTGGCCCGATATTTCCTGGCTGCCGGCTATATTATCTGCGGTTATGACCGTACACAAAGCCAGCTGACAGACACCCTGGAAGAGGAAGGCTGCAGTATCATTTATGAAGACAACATCGACTCTCTGCCGGTACTCTTCTCTGACCCGGATGGTCGCAACAGGGTGATGATTGTCTATACGCCGGCCATCCCTGAAGAGAGCATACTGCTTAACTATTTCAGGGATAACGGATATACCATCTATAAAAGGTCTGAGATTCTTGGGCTTATATCACGCGAGACTGATGCCATCGCTATAGCCGGTACACATGGAAAGACCACTGTCAGCACCATGGCCGCACACATTCTCACAGCATCGGCAGTCAACTGTTCTGCCTTCCTGGGTGGCATATCGAAGAACTATGACACAAACCTGATCCTTGCAGACAGTCGTTTTACAGTCATGGAGGCAGATGAGTTTGACCGTTCCTTTCTTCAGCTCTCTCCTTTTATTTCTGTTGTGACGGCCATTGATCCTGATCATCTTGATATATATGGTACTGCAGAGACTATGGTGGAAGCCTATAGTGAGTTCTGCCACAGGGTACGTGGCGGAGGAACGCTTATACTTAATGAAGGCATCATTGCTTCCCTCACACTGCCCGGTGATGTCACTGTCTACAGTTATGGCACCGGAAAGGAGTCATCCTTCAGGGCTGCTAATATTGAAAAGGAGGAGGGGTGTTACAGGTTCGACCTCATGACCCCGGGAGAGCCGGTGACAGACGTGAGACTGGCCCTGCCAGGCATGGTGAACATTCTCAATGCCACGGCAGCTGCATCGGCAGCCTGGTGCGCCGGCGTACCTGCCGGCGATATCCGGAGTGCTCTCCGTTCATACCAGGGCGTGAGACGCAGGTTTGATATCAGGTATTCCGGGAAGGAGATAATCTATCTCGATGACTATGCACATCATCCGAAAGAGATAGAGGCCCTGGTCAGCGCTGTGCGTGACTTCTGGCCCGGGAAGCATGTGACGGGTATCTTCCAGCCGCATCTTTACACCCGGACGCGTGATTTCGCCGGCGGATTTGCAGCTGCCCTCGACAGACTCGACGAGGTATTACTGCTGACACTTTATCCTGCACGGGAAAAGCCGATAGAGAACGTATCATCGGAGATGATAGCACGACTGATGAAACTCAAAAACGTGAAGGTGGTAACAAGAGACGAGCTGCTGCCTGCACTGGAACACCTGAAAGAGGGCCTGTTGCTGACAATAGGTGCCGGCGACATAGACCGTTTTATTGAACCGATAACAGAGATGCTCAGAGAGCGTAAAGCATGAGCCTGCTGATGAAAATAGCGACAATATGTACAGGAATAGCAATATTCCTTGCACCGCTTTTTATCCGTATGGGAGGCAGTGAGGCAGTGTGCGAAGGTGTGGTGATAACCATCGCTGACTCTTCAAGACACAGCTTCATCAGCGAGGAGGATATCATGAATGCGCTCCGGGCTACCGGAATACGGGTCACCGGGGAGAAAATATCGGAGATACCGCTCACCAGGCTGGAAGAGAAAGTGAAAGAATTCACGGAGCTGAAGGTGGCAGAGGTATACATGTCAGAGGACAGGAAATTGCATGTATATGCAAACCAGCGCGAACCGGTTTTGAGGGTGGTGGCATCATACGGCGGCGATTTCTTCATTGACAGCGAGGGGGTCATCATGCGCCGTCATAATCTTTATACACCCAACCTGCATATTCTTGAGGCAGACATGGTCTTCGTTCCTGATCAGATGACAGGCATGAATATATATGATTCCGGGAAGACCCTTAACCTGGCAAAGGCATTTGAACTTGTAAACTATATACGTGGGAACAGCTTCTGGAACCAGATGATTGACCAGTTGATGATGGCGCGTGACGGCAGTGTGACCCTTGTGCCTCATGTGGGCAACCATATTGTCAGGCTTGGTCAGGCCGATAATTATGAAGAAAAACTTAACAACCTCCTTGTATTCTACCGTGAAGCCATGCCGCTGGCCGGATGGGACAGGTACAGGGTGGTAAACATTGAATATAAAGGGCAGGTTGTCTGCCAGAGGAGATAATTGTTGAACAACCATATAGATGTATTATGAACAGTAAAGATCAGTTAGTAGCAGCCATTGACATCGGCACGACGAAAATCGTTGCCATTGTGGGGCGCAGCGACGGTAACGGGGGCATTGAGATCCTTGGACTGAGTAACACACCTTCAACCGGGGTCAAGCGGGGTGTGGTGCTGAACATTGAAGAGACGGTAAGGGCTATCCGTACTACCGTCGATGACCTCGAAGAGAGAACAGGCCTGGTTCTGACAGATGTCTTTGTAGGCATAGCAGGCAGGCATATCAAGAGTAAGATGGCGCGAGGTTATATCACGCGCGACTCACATGAGTCGGAGATAGATATCAGCGACATACGCCGTCTCACCGCAGACATGTACAAGCTTCCCATCGACGTGGGGGAGGAGATCATTCATGTCATTCCCCAGACCTATATCGTCGATAATGAATCAGGGATCAACAACCCTGTTGGCATATGCGGCAAGAGGCTGGAGGCCAACTTTCATATCGTTATAGGGCAGATCTCGTCAGCACGTAACACAGAGAGATGCATCAACAAGGCCGGGATGAACCTTATGAGCCTGGTTCTTGAACCCCTGGCATCGTCGGAAGCAGTACTGACAGATGAGGAGAAAGAGGCGGGCGTGGTGCTGGTTGACATAGGCGGGGGCACTACTGACGTAGCCATCTATTATGACAATGTCATCAGGCATACGGCTGTCATCCCGTTCGGAGGCAACATGGTCACATCAGATATCAGGGAGGGTTGCTCCATCCTCCAGAAACAGGCTGAAGACCTGAAGGTCAAATTCGGATACGCCATAGGAGATATTGCACCTGAAAATAAGGTGGTATCTATACCCGGCATAGCAGGCAGGGAGCCTAAGGAAATATCGTTCAAGAACCTGGCCTATATCATCCAGAGCAGGATGGAGGAGATCCTCGACGCCGTCAACTTCGAGATACAGAATTCAGGCTTTGCTGAGAAGCTTACTGCAGGAGTGGTTATCACCGGTGGCGGGGCCATGCTGAAGAACCTGCCTCAGCTCGTCAAGTACAAGACAGCTATGGACGTCAGGATCGGACACCCCAACGTACACCTTACAGGTAAAGGCAAGGATGAAATAAACCAGCCTATGTATGCTACCAGCGTTGGACTCGTTCTCAGGGGGCTCGAGTATATCGATGAGAACAAGACTTATGTGCGGTTTGGTGAGAAGAAAGCTGAACCTCCCAGGCATAAAGAGCATCAGCATGACAGGGCAGCGGAAGAGCCTCTGCAGCCTGTGGCAGAGGAACAGTTC
This sequence comes from Bacteroidota bacterium, assembly GCA_003250475.1. GTDB lineage: Bacteria > Bacteroidota > Bacteroidia > Bacteroidales > VadinHA17 > SR-FBR-E99. The sequence goes on from QKGI01000091.1 coordinate 23,513, forward strand.
TATGAAGAGCGGCCACGGGGCGGCAGTTCGATAAGTGAGAAGCTAAAGAACCTCTGGGGCAAAATCATTGAGGCTACGGATGAGAGAATCGATGACAGTACCCCAAACTAAAAATAACCAGTTATGTCAGAAGATCTGATGAATTTCGACCTGCCAGTAGACAGGTCATCAATAATAAAAGTCCTGGGCATAGGTGGCGGCGGCGGCAACGCTGTCAACCATATGTTCCGGAAGGGCATCAAGGATGTCAACTTCATCGTCTGTAACACTGACCTGCAGGCTCTTATGAAGAGCCCGGTGCCTGTCAGGGTACAGATCGGCGAGGTCACAACCGAAGGCCTTGGCGCCGGGAGCCAACCCGAAAGAGGCCGTGCTTCTGCCATCGAGAATATTGAGGATGTGATGAATGCTCTCTCAGGTAACACAAAGATGGTCTTTATCACTGCAGGAATGGGAGGAGGAACCGGCACCGGTGCCACACCTGTTATTGCCAAAGCATGCAGGGATGCCGGTTATCTCACTGTTGCCGTGGTCACTATTCCGTTCAGATCAGAGCTAAATCAGCGTATCAGGCTGGCTATCAGCGGAATCAACGACCTGAAGGACAAGGTGGATTCTCTTATCGTGATAAACAATGAGAGACTGAGAGAGATTTATGGCGACGAGGGTGTCTCAGCGGCCTTTGCCCGTGCTGACGATGTGCTGGCCAATGCAGTAAAAGGGATAGCGGAGATCATCACCTGCACAGGTTACATAAATGTTGACTTTGCCGATGTCGACACTGTAATGAGAGACTCAGGCGTGGCGCTAATGGGTATAGGCACTGCCTCCGGTGAAGACCGTGCCATAAAAGCCATTGAGGCTGCACTGACATCACCACTGCTAAGTTCCAATGACATCACCGGGGCCCGCAGCATTCTTCTGAACATCAAGTCAGGGACAGGGGAGAACGAGATAACCATGGATGAGCTTGGTGAACTGACTGATTACGTCTATGACGCCATCTCTGATGATGCCCTGATAATAAGGGGTCTGTCAACTGATGAGGAGTTGAATGACATGATAAGTGTCACTGTTGTTGCCACTGGGTTTGAAGCCAGCGCTGACCTCGATGCCTACAAGCCTGACAGGAAGAAGGAGGTTATCAGCCTGTCAGGAGGCCAGCAGCCTGCAGCAGGTGAGAGCATGGGTGAGGGTGACGGACAGTATGTAGTACGCCCATCCCGAACGACGGACCGGGGTATCCCCTCAATAACAACCGGTATCAACCAGGGTGTCATCGACTTCGAACCGGACGGCGATATTGACATTTCGCCTGCTCCTGCCCGCCTGTCGTCGCCCCAGCCCGACAAGAACGAAGGCACATTGCGAAAACTCAAGCATATGCAGAATGTAATCAAGAACGAGGGATTGTCTACCCAGTCGATGAGTGACAATATTGAGGATTTTGAGGAAGTCCCTGCCTATGTGCGCAAGAAGATCGCCATACATAATGCCAGCAAAGCGGCGGGCAGCAAGGTGTCGAAATTTACACTTACCCTTGATGAGGATAACCAGCCGGTCATCAGGGAAAATAATGCTTATCTGAATGATAATGTAGATTGATTTTGTTTTTTACCATTATATGGTTGTTGTTCACCGGGCCGGGCAGACTTCTTCTGACCGGCCCTTTTTTCCCTTCGGCTGCACATTATCAGTTCCTGATGTCACTTTTTAAGTAAATTTGCCGGTGATGCGTGTACTGCTTATATATACCTTACTGCTCCTTCTGCCACTGGCTGCTGCCGCACAGAAGCCTGATTCCCTCCTCATCAGGGGCGCCCGTCCCGGTGAAGAGCCTGCACGGATTGCAGATTCTGTCGCCATACAGATGTCTGACACTATAACGGATAACATGCCTGAGGCTGGCGCCATGATTAAAGAAGCCTTAAAGGGCAGGGATACAGTTCCCGGTATTACTCCCGCAGTTTCAACCCGCCAACCGGGGGAGGCACAGGTTGCAGCATTCATGCAGGATTCACTTTTCCTGCAGGGCACAACACAGTGGACACTCTCCGCAGACTACACGACAGAAGAGATAGTTCCTCTTGATACCGCCTTCTCCCTCTTCCATAGGTACAGGATCACAGATAAATATTCTGACTTCAGTGCTTATACAGGTAACTATGGGTTGCCGCTTTATGAGATTAACTTCTTCGACCGCGAGTGGAAACCAGACAGGTTCCTGTATGCTTATTATGAACCGTTTATGTTTACACCGTACAATACGCTGTTTATAAATACACATGTCCCGTTTACCGAGCTGAAGTGGTCAAACGGAGGCGCACGTAGCAAGGCAGAGCAGACCTTCAGGGTAAGACATTCCCAGAACGTCAACAGGTTCATGAATTTCGGGCTGATTTATGACATAGTCTTCAATCTGGGTCAGTATGACCTCCAGCGCGCTATAGACAAGAACTTCCTGCTTCACGGGTCATACAACAGGAATAACTATTCAGCATATGCCTCGGCCGGCATTAACAACCATGATTCAGAGGAAAACGGGGGAATCCTGGACAAGGAAGATCTCAGCCGCTACAGCCCGGAAGATGTGCCGGTTCTTCTCAATGAATATAACGGAGCAACCAGCACTCTTAAAAACAGATACCTGATGCTTGTGCAGCGTTTTACACCTGGGGGGAAACGTGATACTGCAAACCTCGGGACATCTGCTGTCACAGGTCCCGTTACATTCTCTTATATAGGAATCTATGAGTGGAACAGACGCCGGTATTTTGACAAATACCCCCTGTCATCACTGTATGATACTGTCATGATCAGCAGAACAGAGACACAGGATTCGCTAAGTCAGAGCCTCTTAACCAATACACTCAGGGTTGATTTTGCTGCGGGGAGCAGAGAGCGGTTCCGTATCGGCGCCGGCGCCGGGATAAGGAGCGAGTTACGGTCTTATGGTCAGATAATGCCCGGAGACAGCCTTACCAGACCCGATACGGTGAAAACCAGCATGAATTCTCTTGTTCTGACCGGCAAAGTCTTCAATAATATCGGCAGTAAATTCGGTTGGAGTGCCACAGGCGACCTCTGGTTTCAAGGATACAGAGCCGGCGATTTTATTGTTGAAGGCCGTATCTATAAGGACTTCGCTACCAGCAGGAAAGGCATGATCACCTGGGACGCGACAGGGACCCTGGCAAGCTATACACCCTCATACTGGTATTTTACCTGGGGGTCGAACAATTTCTCATGGCAGTCTGATAACAAGAGAGAGTTCAGGCTTATGGCGGGCTCATCGATAATCTGGCCGGAACGCGGAATGAGCCTGAAGTTCAACTATGCCATTGTTGATAATTTCATTCAGATGGGAACAGGCGCATTACCTGTTCAGAATGATGGCGGACTCTCCGTGGCGGCGCTTACCGTAAAGAAAGACTTTGTATTCTGGAAACTTCACCTTGACAATACCGTCCTCCTTCAACAAAGTACTAACAGTGAGGTGCTTAGTCTCCCACTCGTTACAGCCAGGAGTGCCTTCTTCTTCGACCATATTTTCAGGTTCAGGGCGACCAATGGCGAACTGAGCTTCCAGCTCGGGGCCGATGCGATGATCCATACACCATATTACCCGATGAATTACATGCCGGCCACAGGCAGATATTTTAGCCAGACCGAATCAAAAACCGGTAACTATCCTTTTGTAAATGTTTTCATGAATTTTAAGGTAAAAAGGACCAGAATCTTCATAATGGCTGATCATGTTAACTCAGGACTGATGGGTAATGAGTACTTCCTCATCCCGGGATACCCGCTGAATATCAGAATGATACGGTATGGGTTTGCCTGGACTTTCTATGATTAAAAAAAATATTATATTTGCGGCGCAAACAAAACCGGTAGAGGATTGTTAGTCTGTCGGATCAATTAGTTAGGTATTGAGGAAATTTATTACGTTCTTATTCATTGTATTTCTGTCAGTCATCTCCTGTGAGAAGGAGAACAGAATGGGTAACACTGTTACTGTTCCGCATCGGGATCTTGATGCAATCCTCGCCGACGGAAAGATCAGAGCGGTAACAAACATAAACCAGACGAGCTACTTCCTTTATAAAGGAGAGCCAATGGGTTTCCATTTCGAATTACTGAAGAAATTTGCTGACCATCTTGATGTTGAACTCGAGATAGTCACCAGCAATGATATTGATGAGGCTCTGGAGTATCTCAGGAAGGGGCAGGTCGATATTGTTGCCATTGGACTGTCTATCAGTGCTGACCGCAAGGAGATGATGAGCTTTACGGAGCCGCTGATGCAGTCGTCGCAGGTACTGGTTCAGCGCAAGCCCGGTGGCTGGTCCAGGATGACAGCTGACGAACTGGAGGGCAGCCTGGTCAGGAACCAGCTTGATCTTTCAGGGAAGACCATCTACGTTCAGAAGGGTTCTTCGTATGCCCAGAGCCTGTATGGCATGGAACGCGAATCAGGTATGGATATCGGTGTTGTTGAGGTGCCGTTTGATGCAGAGGAGCTTGCAAGGCAGGTAGCCCGAGGTGAGATAGAGTATACTGTATGTGACGATTACATGGCGAATATAATCTGTTCGCTCTATCCTGAACTGGATCTCTCGACCCCTGTCAGTTTCCCTCTCAATATAGCATGGAGTGTACGCAAGGATGGAACCAGCGCCCTGATGACCGAGCTCAACAGCTGGATCACCGGCTTCAAGACCACGCGCGACTATGCAAGACTGGAAAAGAAGTATTTCAGCGGCCGTCATCCTGCAAACATCGTTTCTTCTGAATATTTTGCTACCAATACTATGGGTAAGGTGTCACCTTACGATGACATCATAAGGCAGTACAGCGACAGCCTGGGGTGGGACTGGCGTCTTGTAGCGGCTATTATTTACCAGGAATCAAGGTTTAACCCGTCAGTGACATCACCCCGGGGTGCGTACGGGCTTATGCAGGTAATGCCTGAGACCGGAAAACATTTCGGCTTTGATGTCAAAAGATCGGTTGAAAACAACATACATGCCGGCATCTCTTACCTGAGTATGCTTGACAAGCTCTTCTCGCAATGGGTGCCGGATCCGGATGAGAGGGTTAAGTTTATCCTTGCTTCGTACAATGCCGGTCACGGTCATGTTATCGACGCCATCAAGCTTGCAGAAAAGAACGGGCTCGATCCGGGTAAGTGGGATGGCAATGTTGCGCTTTTTCTTGAGCGTAAGTCAGACCCTGCCTTCTATGGCGATCCTGTGGTCAGAAACGGCAGGCTGAAGCAGGGAGTGGCAGTCAATGCCTATGTGGCTGACATCATGGAACGCTACGAACATTACAGGAATATCAGGTAAGGTCTGAAGGTCTGAAGGTCTGAGGTCTGAAGGTCTTCCGGTATTGCGGTCATGCAGTCATGCAGTCATGCAGTCTTGAGGTAGGAGGCATGGAGCCTGATCACTTGTGGACCTTCCTGATGAACTCCTCCACCTCCGGCACACCTCCCTGGTAAACCAGGTACCCGTTATAGGGTTCACGTTCCGTTATCTCGTCATTGACAGGTGTCAGCATTATCTTCTTCACCTCCTCCAGGTCATTCGTCTGGCCAAGTGCCCAGCCCAGCTTGACCCATGCCACCTCCGGGAGCATGTTACCCAGGGGTATCACACCCTTGGCCATCATGTCGCGGCCTGTTTCATAGACAAACATATGGACATATCCCCAGATTGTCTGAAGGGTCATGTAGACAGCCACATTCTCCTTCTGTGCCCTTTCCAGTGCAGGATAGAGCTCCCGGTTAACATGGCCCAGCCCGGTACCCACTATGATGATACCCTTATAACCATTGTCAATCAGCGAATGGATCATATCGGCCTTCATATGCGGATAGAAATAGACCATGGCCACATTCTCGTCAAAATAGGGCATGATCTTTACATTACGGTCACTTCGCCTCGGGTTGTAATCTTGTTTGATCGGCCTGACCTCACCCCTCCTGACTGTCGCCACCGGGATGTCACCAATGGTCCTGAAGGTGGAGCGGTAGGAGCTGTGCATCTTACGAACCCTTGTCCCCCGGTGCAGGAAACCATACTCGTCACTTGTGGGTCCGAACATGCAGACCATTACCTCAGCTATGTCTCCATGACCGGCTGCAGTGGAAGCATGTATCAGGTTAAGTGCTGCGTCGGAAGAAGGTCTGTCGGATGATCGCTGTGATCCTACAAGGATAATAGGCACCGGTGAGTCCTGGACCATGAACGACAGTGCGGCAGCAGTATGATGCAGGGTGTCCGTGCCATGGCCTATCATGATGCCGTCAATTCCGCTGGCTATCTCCTTTCCAATGGAGGTGGCCAGAAACTTGTACTGGTCAGGGCCCATATTCTCGGAAAACACAGCAAAAAGTTTTTCAGTACGAATATTGCAGACATCAGCCAGTTCAGGCACAGCCCCGTAGAGCTCGCCGGGAGAGAAGGCCGGGATAACTGCCCCGGTACGGTAGTCAAGACGAGAGGCTATCGTACCACCGGTGCCGAAAAGCTTCACATTGGGTTTGTCATCGGAGTAGGGGAACTCCTTCTCAGGGATCTTGTAGTTGGCTTTATTGTAGCCTGTCTCGGTCATCGTGATGATGGTGGATATGTCAATCCCTATGTTGTACCCGGTTTCGATCTTGATCACTATATGAAGGTCATCATTGTTCTCAGACCTCGGCAAAACCGTCCCCTTGAACAGCCCACGGGTGGTCTCCACCTCTGTCTGGCCCCAGACCCTTACGTTATACTTCTTTAGTACTGCCAGCGCACGGCCCCTGTAACCCTGGAAAAAATCCTCTCCCATAACTATTTGTCTCTGTTCTCAAGAATATCCGATACTTCCTTCCTGACCCCGGCAAGCCTCATGGTCCCGATAGCCTTCATGTGTATCTGCCCCATGACCCAGTTAACACATGCTGTCTCATCATTATTATAACAGATCTCATCGTACTTACCGGCCAGCTCTTTCACCTCTGCCTTTATCTCCTGAAGTGTTGCAGGATTATAACCTGTAGCTGCAATAACCGTTTTAAAATCGGGATCGACTGACGCAACCACCCCCGGGAGCATAAGCCTGGCAACCGGAGGCAGCAATCCTTCCTTTTTCATGAATGCATACATGTCGTAGAGTCTTTGGTAGCTGAATCCTTTGGCCACCTTGTTGCGGCCTTCCAGGTTTCTGAAGCGATGGCCAATCATGATTCCGACCTCCCTGAAATCATATCCCAGCTCATTGCCAATCCTCTCAACCATCTCCACCAGGTTTTTGCTCAGCAGGTAATGCCATGCATCTTCCGGTATACCCCATTGTTTCATCTGGAGAATACGGCTGCTGATGTCGACAGGGAGATTATGTCCGAGAGATTCAAGCATCTGGGTGGTGACCGGGATGGGCTGTGAATCAGTGTCAGGATACATCCGGTCACGGCCTGGCAGCACCCTTTCAAACATAGTCGTGCCGTCCTCAAATGCTTTGCGTGTTTCGTTGGGCACTCCATCCATGGCGAGCCGGATACGTTCCGTGATGGTCTCCAGTGCAGTGGGGATATCTGCTTCCGGCCCCCAGAGTATTATCTGAGCATCGTCAGGTGCAGCAGAGAGCCATATGGCCACTTCCGGGAACAGGCTGTTGAAATTGACATCACCAATCTCTTCGGAATGGATCATGTTGGGTTTCTCAATACAGGCAATGACCTTCAGCCTGTCACTTATCTCGTCTGCAAAAATGCGTCCGGGCTGGGTAAAGTGGGATAAAATACCCCTGCATCCTGTTAGATTTAATGCATAAACCTTCTCACCGCGGTCAAGTGCTTCCCGTACCGGGGTAAAGTGATACTCTTTCTCTTCTTCCGTGATCTCCCTTGTCTTAAGCGACCATGCCTCAGGATCACCGATCAGTTTACGGAGTCTGGTTCGTATGTTAAGCAGGGCAAATTGTCTGAAAGCCTCATTGTGTGATAGTTCCGGGATCCACTTTATATGTGCCACACCTTTTATCTCTACCCTGGTGCCTCCTTCGCAGCTTACGTTCACATCCTCACGGGCAGCCCCCATGCCTGTCCGGACCAGGCCAGTGCTCCTGTTGAGGAATCTTATGTATTCGGCTGCCTCTGCCAGCTCTTCAGGGGTAAGACAATCAGGGTAGGTCACCGTCTCTATCAGCGGCATGCCGAGCCGGTCGGTCTTATAAACCCTCTTATGGCCTATGTCTGATACTTCGCGGCACGAATCCTCTTCAAGGCTTAACTGGATCAGCCTGACCTTTTTGTTCTTCAGTTGAAGATAACCCTCTACACCAATGATAGCTGAACGCTGAAAGCCGGTAGGGATACTGCCGTCAAGATACTGTTTCCTTGTAATATGTACCTCGCCGACTATATTCATCCTGGCCGCCAGGGCTATTTTGATCGCAATATCAAGGGCTTCATTGTCAATTGGAAACGGCGGAGTGTCATCGACCTCGTATGTGCAGGCCGTACGGTTATTGATCCTGTATGTGATCTCCTTCCTGGTTCTGAACTCCATCAGGGCAGTACCATCATATACACCCATCTCACTCAGAGTAGGCCTCATATGTCGAATAACCTCTGCATCATAATCATCGTGATCATGTAATATTCCTGCCGGGCAACGACAAAAAAGCTTGCTGCCGGTCTTCAGCTGCTGATGCACCTCCAGACCCGACATGAAACCTATCCGCTTATAATCATTAAGTGTTGCCAGCCGACGGTCAACATAACCGACCTCTTCTCTGGTCTTATCATAATTTCTTCTCGGGTCAATTCTGGTCATACTGTTCGACAATATCCCTGCAAGTTACAGAGAAGAGCCGAGAATTGGAAGTGCCCAAATAAAGAAAGTTTGCGCAACTTTAGCCATGACTTTTATTTGTTCGGGAGGCTTTAAATTATATCGAAATCCACTTAAGCGGATTTATAAAATAAACAGTCGCGACAAAAAATGTCATATGCGTTAAAAAGCTCCTGACTTAATAATATTAAGCTTGTAACGCGCAGATAATCAGTCGTAACGTATTGCCTTAACAGGTGTAATGCGGGCTATCAGCTGAGATGGTATCAGAAGCATCAGGATGATTGCGATCATTGTTCCGGCGTTAAGAAGAATAATATGTACCGGATCAAGGTTGACAGGCACACTTTTCAGGTAATATGATGCAGGATCGAGGGTAATCATTTCCGTTTTCATCTGAAGCAGGGCAAGGCCAATACCTATTATATTGCCCCATAGCAGCCCCTTGGCGATAAGCCACGCTGCCTGGTACAGGAATACGTTACGTATAAGTTTGTTGGTGGAACCGATAGCTTTAAGAACACCGATCATATTGGTCTTCTCAAGGATCAGGATCAACAGTCCGGATATCATGTTGAATCCAGCCACAAGAATCATAAGAATCAGGATAATGATCACGTTAGTGTCCTGGAATCCAAGCCAGTCGAATATCTGCGGGTAAAGGGTCCGGATATTGGTCACTTTCAGCTGTTCCTCCTCTTCTGAGATGCGGTAACCTATGGCATCACGGACGACATCTGTCATATAATCAAGATCTTCGAAGTTGTTGATAAAGATCTCAAAGCCGCTTACCTTGTCGGCGTCCCATCCGTTAAGGCTTCTTATATGCTTGATGTCGCAGAAAAGATACCTCTTGTCAAACTCCTCCAGGCTGGTCTCATAGATTCCATGAATGGTGAACTTACGCATACGCGGCGGATCCTGGACAAAAAACATCGAGAATGAGTCTCCCAGTTTCAGGCCCAGCATATCGGCTACCTTCCTGGAGATGATAACGTCATTGGTCCTGACCGAGTCATCTACTGTTATTACCTCCCCCTCGACCATATTTGAGGCGAAGAAGCTCCAGTCATAATCGTTGTCTATGCCTTTCAGCACGATGCCCTGTATATTCTCGCCGGTCTTTATGATACCTGCCTTCGTTGCGAACACCTGTATGTTCCTGATGCCCGGATGGTTCTTTATCTTGTCAATAAATGGCTGTGAAGCGCTGACAGGTACTGTCTCATAGGAGATGTTGGCGTCAAAATTAACTACCTGGATGTGAGCGCCAAAGCCAGCCACTTTGTCGCGAATCTGCTGTTTGAACCCGGTAAGGATGGAGACCGCGAGAATCATCACCGCCAGGCCAAGTGAGATTCCTATGATGGCTATTACGTTTATCGGTCTTGAAAAAGCGGTACCATGATTACGCTCCTTGATCAGGCGGCTGGCTATGAAGGTTCCTGTAGACATCACGGCAAAATTAAGAATTAAGAATTAAGAATTGAGAAACAGGGGAGAAGAGTTTGGGACGAACCGCCCTGATCTTGCATGACCACTGTTTTTTAACTTATCACCGGCTTTTTTTTATCTTTACGCAAAACCATAATACTATGAAAAACCTGATCATCCTCTGTTCCCTTGTTGCATTGTCTGTCATGGCATGCTCATCTGAAAAAACGGATAATACTCTTCAGACCGGTGCACAACGTTTTAGTGAATATATGCCGCTTATTGAAGGAAAGACACTTGCTGTTGTAACAAATCAGACTGCCATGGTTGGCCCCGTACACCTTGTTGACACTCTCCTCTCACTGGGGGCTGACATAAAGGTTATTTTTGCTCCCGAGCACGGTTTCAGAGATCTGGCTGATGCCGGAGCTGTGATCACCTCGGGCACTGATCCTGTGACAGGCATCGAAGTGGTGAGCCTCTACTCAAGCAAGAAGAAGCCCACACCTGAGGATCTGGCTGGTATCGATGCAGTCATCTATGACATACAGGATGTAGGCACCAGGTTTTATACCTACCTGACAACCATGTGTTATGTTATGGAAGCCTGCGCTGAGAACGGGAAACCGTTCATTGTGATGGACAGGCCAAATCCCAACGGTTATTATGTTGATGGACCAATCCTTGACACTGCCGGTTACAGGTCATTTGTAGGTATCCATCCCGTTCCGGTGGTTCATGGCATGACCCTGGGAGAGTATGCCGGGATGGCCAATGGAGAGGGCTGGCTGGCCGGGGGTATCACCTGTGATCTTACGGTGATAAAATGCCTGAACTATAATCACGACACCATGTATGAGCTGCCGGTAATACCGTCGCCCAACCTGCCCAACATGAACTCGGTGTATCTCTATCCATCGTTATGCTTCTCGGAAGGTACTGTACTGTCTTGCGGACGTGGTACCGGCTTTGCCTTTCAGGTGCTGGGTGCACCTGAGTTGCCCGACACAGGCTTCAGTTTCACCCCGGAACCTACGTTCGGTTCTTCCAACCCAAAGTATAACGGCGTATTATGTTACGGGTACGATTTTCGCAATGCCCTTCAGGATGGTCTGGTGCCTAAACCGGAGATCAACATCGGATGGATCATCGATGCCTACAACGCTTTCCCTGACAAGGAGAGATTCTTTACAGGCTACTTTGACACGCTGGCGGGCAGCAGCACCCTGCGTGAACAGATCATTGAGGGTATGACTGCAGATGATATCAGGGCTACCTGGAAAGAGGGCCTTGACAGGTTCAGGCTCACAAGACAGAAATACCTTTTGTATAATTAGTCCACCCTGCCGGGATATACCTTGAGTGCCTCCGCCAATGTCTCCATGGCGTTGCGGAGGTCTTCTATCTTAAGCACGTAAGCCACCCTGACCTCGTTTTTACCGCCGCCGGGGGTGAAATAAAATCCTGTTGCGGGTGCAAGCATCACTGTCTGGTTCTTATAGCTGAACTCCTCAAGGAGCCACTGTGCAAACCTGTCGGAGTCATCTATAGGCAGTTTCACCACCGAATAAAAGGCTCCCCTGGGCAGCGGACTGTAAACCCCCGGCATGTTATTCAGTGCGTTGACCATGAAGTCGCGACGGGCGATGTACTCATTGTAGACCTCCCCGAAATACTCTTTGGGAGTATCAAGGGCCGCCTCGGCTGCTATCTGCCCGAGACCCGGAGGGCAGAGCCTTGCCTGGGCAAACTTGAGAGCTGCAGCAAGAACTTCCCTGTTATGTGTTATCAAGGCTCCTATTCTTACGCCACACATGCTGTAGCGCTTTGATACCGAGTCAAGGAGTATTACATTGTCTCTTATACCTTCCAGCTCCATGGCCGAGAAATGTTCCTCACCATAGCAGAATTCACGGTAGACCTCATCAGAAAGCAGGAACAGGTCATGTTTCTTCACAATATCGCGAAGCTGCATCAGCTCTTCGCGTGAGTAAAGAGCCCCGGTGGGATTACTGGGGTTGCATATCATGATAGCCTTCGTCTTCGGGGTGATCTTCTTTTCAATCTCACTGATAGGAGGCAGGGCAAAATCGTTTTCAATATATGATCTTACCGGCACTATTGTGACACCCGCACTTATTGCAAAACCGTTGTAGTTGGCATAGAACGGTTCGAAAGTAATAACCTCTTCTCCGGGATTAAGGCATGACATAAAGGCAAAGAGCACAGCCTCCGAACCGCCGGTTGTCACAATGATTTCGTTGTGATCTATCTCCACGCCAATCTTCCTGTAACTCTCAGCCAGCTTACGCCGGTATGATTCGTTCCCGGCAGAATGTGAATATTCTATCACTTTCAGATCCATATTCTTAAGGGCATCGAGAGCTGCCTCAGGGGTATGGATATCGGGTTGTCCAATGTTGAGGTGATACACCTTCCGTCCTTTTCGTTTTGCCTCCTCGGCATAGGGAACCAGCTTGCGAATAGGCGATGCCGGCATGATACCGGCTTTTTCAGAGATTTTTGGCATGTCTGATAACTTTTACAAAATGAGGTACCAAATTTATTCAAATTCACAATAATGAACTATGATTTTACGCATAAGCCCTTTCACTTTTTCCAGAATGACAACAAAATATTAATTTTGTGGCCTGTTGCTCGCCAACAGCATAAATAAATTGCATATCGAACACGTCAATGACTGATATTCCCTCGAAATATGAACCCGCTTCAGCGGAGAGAAAATGGTACAGTTACTGGATGGAGAAGGGTTTTTTCCGCAGCACCCCTGACGGCAGGAAGCCATACACTATTGTCATACCGCCGCCAAATGTCACCGGAGTGCTTCACATGGGTCATATGCTCAATAACACAACCCAGGATGTTCTTGTCAGGCGTGCCCGTATGCAGGGATTCAACACATGCTGGGTTCCGGGTACCGACCATGCCAGTATAGCCACTGAAGCGAAGGTTGTTGCCAAACTGCGCAGTGAAGGCATAGAGAAGAAATCACTCTCAAGGGAGCAGTTTCTTGAACATGCATGGGAATGGACCAATAAGCACGGGGGTATCATCCTTGAGCAGTTAAAGAAGCTGGGTGCCTCATGCGACTGGGACCGGACACTGTTTACCATGGATGACAAACGATATACCTCCGTAATAAAGGTATTTGTCGATCTCTACAACAAGGGACTCATATACAGGGGTGTACGTATGGTAAACTGGGATCCGCAGGCACTCACTGCTGTCTCTGATGAAGAGGTGGTCTACACCGAGGAGAAGTCGAAACTCTATTATGTAAGGTATAAGATTGCCGGTGAGGAGGACTATGTGATGGTGGCAACTACCAGGCCCGAGACAATACTCGGTGACACTGCCGTATGCGCCAATCCGACTGATGAACGCTATCTCCACATGAGGGGAAAGAGTGTCATTGTTCCTATGACAGGCCGCGAAGTACCGTTTATCTTCGATGAGTATGTGGATAAGGAGTTTGGGACAGGATGCCTGAAGATCACTCCGGCACATGATATAAACGACTACGAGATCGGGCTGAAGTATAACCTTGAAAGTATTGATATTTTCAATGACAATGGTACCATCAGCGAGGTAGCAGGCATGTTCGCCGGTGTTGACCGTTTCGAAGCCAGGAAGCTTGCAGAGGAGGAACTGAACCGTACCGGTGCCCTGGTAAGGGTGGAGGACTACATAAACAAGATTGGCAGATCAGAACGCACTCATGCTGTCATAGAGCCAAAGCTGTCACTACAGTGGTTCCTCAGCATGAAGGAGATTTCGAAACCGGCACTCGAATCGGTTATGAATGATACTGTGAGGCTCTTCCCTGACAAGTATAAAAATGTCTACCGCCACTGGATGGAAAACGTCCACGACTGGTGCATCAGCAGGCAGTTGTGGTGGGGCCACCGTATACCGGCATGGTACTATAACAATAACGAGTTTGTTGTCGCCGCCACGGCGGAAGAGGCACTGGCTCTGGCACGTAAGGCCAGCGGGAGGAGGAATCTCACTGCTGCTGATCTGAGACAGGATGAAGACGTGCTAGATACATGGTTCTCATCATGGCTCTGGCCGATCACATGCTTTAACGGCATCAATGATCCGGATAATGAAGACATGAGATACTATTATCCTTCAAATGTCCTCGTCACGGCTCCCGAGATCCTCTTCTTCTGGGTTGCCAGGATGATCATCGCCGGTTATGAATACCGCGGGCAGGAGCCTTTCAGGGATGTATATCTCACAGGTCTCGTTCGCGATAAACAGAAGCGTAAGATGTCGAAGTCGCTCGGCAACTCGCCCGACCCGATAGGTATGATGGACAAGTATGGAGCTGATGGCGTTAGGGTAGGAATGCTTCTCTGTTCTCCTGCCGGTAATGATCTTCTGTATGATGACAGCCTGCCGGAACAGGGTCGTAACTTTGCCAACAAGATATGGAATGCATTCCGTCTTGTGATGTCGATGGATACTGATGAGACAATTGAACAGCCTGCCGCATCTGCTGCCGCTGTCACCTGGATGCAGTACACCATCAACAAAGCACTTGCCGACATCGAGGACAGTTTCGTGCGCTACCGCATCTCCGATGCTCTTATGCAGTCATACAAGCTCTTCTGGGACGACTTCTCCGGATGGTTTCTTGAGATTATCAAACCGGCTTTCGGCAAACCTGTTGATATCACTACGCACAGGGAGACGCTGGCGATATTCGAGACTCTCATGAAGATCATCCATCCCTTCATGCCGTTTATCACCGAGGAGATCTGGCAGAAGCTGGCAGAGAGACCTGCCGGCAGCAGTATCATGGTTGAGACAATGCCTCTGCCGGCACCATATGAGGCCGGTATGCTCGCCCGTTTTGAAACAGCACGGGAAATTGTGAGCGCAATACGCACTATAAGAAAGGAAAAGAATATACCTCTGCGTGAACAGATTGTTCTTTGCGCTGCTCCCGGTGCCACCGGGACTGAGTTCGATCCCGTCATAATACGTATGAGTAATCTTGCAGAGATACGTGTTGTTGAAGGAAAAGTAGAGGGTGCTGCATCTTTCCGCATACATACGGCCGAGTTTTTCGTGCCGGTGAGTCATGGTATCGATCATGAGGAGGAGAGAAAAAAGCTTGAGGAAGAGCTGGCCTACACTGAGGGGTTCCTTGCCTCTGTACTTAAGAAGCTCTCCAATGAAAAGTTCGTGGCCAACGCTCCTGAGAAGGTGATAAGCATGGAGAGGAAGAAGGAAGCAGATGCCCGCGCCAAGATAGCCACTCTCAGGGAGGGTCTTGACCATCTGGCGAAGAAGTAGCGGGTAACTGTTTTATTGTTTTTTGACGATGTAGTTTCCATCACCATCAGGTTCTGTATGCCATCCGTCGTTCAGCACAAGATGCCATCCGGCCCCCGAAATATGGTTTCTTTCCACCTGTAAGTCCCTTGCACTCACCTTTAGTGTATGAAGGTCATTAGCTATCAGTGCCCCGCCTTCGTCCACGGCAAGCCTGCCCCAGTTATCCGATACGCGTAGTCTCTGGTACAGGGTCCCCAGCGTATCAAGAAAATGGATATCCTCGGGTTCGAAGCTGAAGTTAGGGCTCTCCATGGTGATGGTGACAACAGGCTTTTCGTTGAAAGTATTCACAATGCGACGGGTGTTCTCATTGATAGTCGCCTCTCTCTCACTCTCCTCCGCCCTGATAGCCTGTATGTCATAATTGAGGGCCAGTGAGCCGGCTACATCACGACAGACAGCCGGCAGGGTAACCCCGTAAGCCTCCAGGGTGGCTTTGCCAAGGTCAAAGTCGGATTGCTGTATCTGTTTAAAGTCGAATCCTTTATCATTCAGCAGTGTTGCATACAGAGCACCATTTACAAAACCGTACCCCCAGGCGTATGAGTTGTTCTGGTAAATCCTGTCAAGGTATTCGAGAATCCTCGTTTTCATCTCATCGGGACCCGAGGTGCATAGTTTGATATATGTAAAGGTTGTCAGTCCCTCATAGTTTTCAAATTTATTCTCATCGGCAACAGCTTCCGGGAAGAGCTCACGGCGGGCACCGCGGAAGACCAGCGCATCGCGTATAGCCTGGTTCCTGGCTTCGTCAGAAGAGCCGATTGCATATGTCAGCGCTTTCCATTCGAGCTTCAGGTAGAGGCGCGCATTCCTGTCGTTAAGGTGCCTGGTGCTGAAGGGTGAAGGTTTCAGCTCATGCCTGTCCTGGAAACAATGGAAGAGACTGTGGACGGTCCGGGCTATCATCCTGTATCGGTCTTCGCTCTCAGGTAACGGCACCATGGCATATTTCACCCCACCGAAATCAATTACATTATTGGTGATTATCCTTTCTTTGGGCATGATGCCGCTGTAGATACCATCCTTTTCCTTCAGGAGCCCCTCCCTGTCAGGTGTGTTGGCATAAAGCATCCTGCTGCGGCCGTCGACATACATCACCGGACCATAGAGGTTCTCACCCCAGAGCTGCCCGCCATCCTTGTTACAGACCTCTTCAACGGCTTTGAAATACTCATCCGCCCTGGCGGCTGTGAACCACTCTATCCGCTCCTCGTGATGGCATGCCGAGGCAATTACCAGGGTAAATATCAAGATTAGCTTTCTCATCCGTTTCCTTTTCGAACCCCAAAAATAATAAAAATTAGCTGCAACTAAACGTTAGCTATTTTTAGGCTTCAAATCAATAATGATACGGGTCGTGTTTTTTGCATCTTTAAATTTTTACATTTGCCAACGTTAAAAAAGAAGCACATGATGAACTATGACATCCTTATGAGCCGCAACGAGCTAGTGCAGTTCCTGAGGAAACCGGCTGACCAGTTCACTTCAGATGATATAATACGGTTTATTGAAACCAAGGGAATTAAGATGGTCAACTTCAGGTATGCTGCCGGTGACGGTAAGCTTAAATCACTGAATTTTGTTCCTTTCAGCCGTGATCATTTGGCCTCGGTGCTAACTGCCGGTGAGAGGGTGGATGGCTCCAGCCTGTTCTCATTCATCGAGGCCGGCTCGAGCGATCTTTATGTGATGCCGCGTTATCGTACAGCCTTTGTCAATCCCTTCTCACAGACTCCTACTCTCGAGATACTTTGCTCTTTTTATAATTCGGAAGGTAAACCGCTTGAAAGCTCCCCGGAGTACATACTACGCAAAGCGATAACGAGGTTTACGGCTTCCACAGGCTATACCATCAGGGCCCTCGGTGAGCTTGAGTATTATGTCAGGTCTGAGAGTGACAAGCTCTATCCTCTCTTTGACCAGAAAGGCTATCACCAGTCAAAACCATTCGCCAAATTTGAGGATCTGCGTGTTGAGGCCCTGGAGCTGTGTGCCAGGGCCGGGTGCCATATCAAGTACGGGCACTCCGAGGTGGGTAGCTTCTCAAAGGATGGTGACGACTATGAACAGCATGAGATTGAGTTCCTGCATGTGCCACTCGACGATGCTGTTGAACAGATTCTTATAGCCAAGTGGATACTGCGCATGCTGGGCTATAAATATGGCGTAGAAGTCAGTTTCGCACCGAAAATCACCGTGGGTAAAGCCGGTTCCGGAATGCATATACACCTTATGCTTGAGAAGGATGGCCGTAACGTAATGATTGAAAACGGTAAACTGAGTGATACCGCAAAGAAGATGATAGCAGGCATCCTTGACCTGAGCAAGGGTCTGACGGCCTTCGGCAATACAATTCCTACATCATACCTGAGACTGGTTCCACACCAGGAGGCTCCGACAAACATATGCTGGGGCGACCGTAACAGGTCGGTGCTTGTGAGGGTGCCATTGGGGTGGCTCGGAGCCTCACAGATGATACATGATGCCAATCCTGCTGAACCATCCGGCGAGGCAGACAAGATATCAAGACAGACTGTGGAACTTCGCTCACCCGATGGCTCGGCTGACATCTATATGCTCATGGCAGGAATTGCCGTGGCTATACAGCATGGCCTTGAGATGCCCGGTTCACTGGAGATGGCGGAGAGGCTTTACGTCGACTACAATATTTTCAGGGATAAACAAAAGGCAGAGTTGAGGAAGCTGGAGTCGCTACCCGCATCATGCTATGACTCGGCAGATGCATTGCTCTCCCTTCGTGATCACTTTGAGAAGGACGGGATCTTTCCTGCCGGGGTGATTGACAATGTTGCGGCAAAGCTGAAGTCATACAACGATAAAAACCTGAGCGAAGAACTGTACGGCAACAATGAGGCGATAGCCCGTCTTGTAAAGGAGCATCTCCATTGCGGCTGACCGAAAAAAATTTAGTACCGGTTTTGATTTGATTATCCTGGAGCTTAGAGTCAGAATGATGGTTTAACCTTCCGGCAGAAGTTAATGCGGTAAAACCTATTTAAAATCAAACCCGACAAACAGGTTTAAACTGACCGTTTTCTGCCTCAGTGTTTCCCATTCATATATACCTGATCCTATCTCAGCCCTGGCTTCAATATAAAGGAACTGTCTCGGGTTGAGTTCCTGCTTAATGCCAATACCAGCCATGGCTCCAACCATTTTCTTAGTCAGCACGATCGAGTTGTCTGTAAACGGTTTTACGACATGAAGAGCAGATTCAATCTCACCTTCCCTTGTATAATATGTTCCTGAATTGAACATGACAAATCCCCCGGCATTAATTATGGGGTGAAACCTGCCCTTCAGCAGTCTGATCTGCAAATACAGGGGAACTTTAATTCCCATGTATCCCATATTTATGTCACTTCTTGAGATTCCCTTGTAGTCAGATCTCTCATCATACAGGTATACATTGGTCTTGAAGACCATCACTTCCGCTCCAACCGCCAGGTTGTCTCTGGCCCTTGACAACGGGCGGTTGTAAAAAATTCCCACAACCGGTGCGGGCTCAAAGAAGTACATTTCCGGCAAAAATTCTGATTGTCCCGGTGCTTTTTCAGAATCATACCTTGATGCGTTCGTGCCTGCAATAATACCGTAGCTGTCCATGTAAGCACCCATGTTTCGCATCTCCTCGAAAACACCGGACGGATTGCTGGTCGCGAAGAGCTCCACCTGTGCATCCAGGGCCAGGTTAAGTGCTTCAACAACTTTTTTAATCTCTTCAGGTCGCAGATGCAGATCCCCTGCTGTAAGTAACCTGTTCTCAGGGTCGAGTTTTAACAACAGATCTTTGTAGTCGGAAAAAGTCACTGATTTTCCATTGAAGGTAACTGTCCCGGGCCTCTTATTGAGAGGTGTCATCCTGAGGCCGTCACCGTCGAGGTACATAGTACTGCCGTCGTACATAAGATCTACCTCTCCCTCTGCCAGGCAGGCCATGAAGATTTTATTTCCCCTTACGGTGACAGTCTTGTATCTGACACCGTAGGTGAATCCAAAAGCCTCTATGTCACCTGCCCTGAAGCTAAAACCTTGTGATATGTCAAACCATCTGAAGGTACATTCTTTTGGCGTAAAATCTTTGGAAATATACTTTATCTGCCCTTCTGTCAATGTTCCGTCATTCTTGATGATGTAACCCTTGATGAACTCAGACTGTGCATAAGCTGCACCGGCAAATAAACCAGGAAGGAGAAAAAGAAGCAGAAACCGTTTCATCGTTATTGCAGAAAAGAACAGTACTAACATAACTAAAAAAATCCGTAGCGCATGTGTTTAAAAGCATGTTTTCGAATATTTTGTGAAAATGTCAAAAAAAACAGTTAGATTTACCTGTGTCTGATACTTATTAGGAATGCTTTCAAGTTCAATTCAAAATCACAATCCGGGAGGTCTCCGCATCTGGCTTGGTTTCCTGCTTTTATCGTTGATGGTGATCTCATGTGAGGATCAGCCTGTTGACAGGGCTTACCCGAGGGTAAGGACACTTGCTGTCACAGGTATTACTGAAGAAGGGGCAACATTCACAGGCGATGTCTATGATTTAGGCGATTCACCAATAACAGAACATGGATTTGCCTGGTCTCTTTTTAGACCTGATATTAATGAGTCAGAAAGAATATTCCTTGGCCCATATGGTGACACCGGCACCTTCAGGACGGAAATATCTACAACTCTGCTGACGGATGAAATATATAAGGTCAGAGCTTTTGTTGTGGCAGGTGAATATACTGTATACGGTGAGGAGCTCACTTTCACAAGTCTTGGCAGTTCCGGACCGGTAATCACCGGTTTTAGCCCTAAAACGGTTGAGATCAATGATACTGTTGTCGTAACCGGCAGGAACTTCAGCTGGATCGCAAATACAGCATTTATAGGTGACATACAGACACCCGGTATACCTGTTACAGACACTGTATTGAAGCTCAAGGTGCCCAGAAACATTACAACCAGGGAAAACCTTATTTCTGTTGAGATTGCCGGTAACAGAACTACATATACAGCAGAGAAGCTTGTCATAAATTACCCTATGATTGCATCCTTTTCACCTCCGCAGGCTTATTGGGGTGATACTTTGACCGTAGATATTGCGTATTTAAAGAGTTACGATTTTTTAAGTATTTCAGTTAACAATATTATTGTTACCCCGATCGAACCTTATGATGGCAGCAGGGTAAGGATTAATGTGCCTGCAACACTGGAAGCATTGGAATCGTATATTGCTGTTGGAATCCCGGGATTTAAATTAATATCTCAATCTCCTTTCACCCTGTTACCTCCTGTGATTGACAGCATTTCACCCCTCTGGGGAGACCTGTCATCAACTGTCACCCTGTACGGGCACTTTAACCCGAACCTGACCGGGACCTCAGTGAAATTTGGAGATATGGCAGCAACAATCCTATCCCTTTCGAAAGACTCTGTAAAAGTACAGGTTCCTTCCACATTACCGGCTGCCAGTAATCTTGTGTATGTGTACGGACCATTTCAATGTATTTCTCCCCAGCAATATTCAATCTATCCGCCGGAGATCATTTCTGTTTCTCCCATGTCAGATTATGCCGGTGGGATTGTGACAATAACCGGCAATAACTTCAATCCTAATTCTACTTCCGTCAGGTTTAATGATTTAACCAGCAAGATAATCTCGGTAAATAATAATGAGGTAAAGTGTTATGTCCCCGGTGGATATAATGGCAACGCAGTAATCACATTGTTGTCCGGAGGCGAAGAGGTTGTTTATCCGGAATCATTTGTGATGACAAACCCGGTTGTGACATCATTCTATCCTGCAGAAGGGACAATCGGCGACACCATAACCATGATATGCAAGGATTACATACCCGGCACAGGCTTTGTTTTATCGCCAACTATGGGAACAGCGGGGTACTCTCTTACCCTGGTAAGCGCAGTTAATAACACAGTAAAGGCTGTCCTCGGCAACTACAATACAACATCAGGCTACTTCGGTGCCACAGTCTCACGCAATTCAATATCATCTATTATTTCAAATGAGCAGGTTTTCCGACTGGAAAACAGTCCTGAGATAACCTCCATCTACCCCTTGTCCGGTACCGGAGGAACGGAGGTAACCATAACCGGATCAAATTTCAGTGCCGTGCCGCAGTATAACAGTGTTGTCATCAATGGAATAAATGCAACGATAACCTACTCAGACAGGAATGAAATCAGGTTTATCGTTCCTTCAATGGCTTATTCAGGTGATTTCGCTGTAACTGTTTATGTAGGTAGTATTTATGTTATTTCTGCCGAGAAATTCACCTATTATTCTCCCTGGTCCACCCTTCCTAATTTACCATTTACCTGTTATTATGGTGTTGCCATGAAATTTGGTGATGAGGTAATTGTCGCACACGGATCATCTTTATCAAAGTCGTTATACAGGTTTGATCAGACTTCGGGTACCCTCACAAGTCTTAATGGTCAGGTCTATACTTTCCCTTCTGTCTTTCCGGCAGTAGTTGTAAAGGCAAATAAAGCTTACCTGTTCGGATTAAGTAACGGACAGTCCCGATTCTATACTTTCGATTATGGTTCCCTGACTGTGGATGTGGTATCAGACTATCCGGGTGCACCTTACGGTGACCAGATAATGCTTGACGGGGATACTGTCTTATATATGGGAGGAGGTTACTCTTCCGGGGTAGGTTATAGCAAGCAATTCTGGAAGTACAGTCTTGCATCCGGTAAATGGACAAGGTTGAATGATTTGCCCGGTAATTCATGTCATACCAATGAGTTTACGGTAAACAGCAGAAACTTTGTGGTTTTCAATAATAACTCAACTTCTGAATATGATCCGGTAAATGATAGCTGGATGCCGCGTGCCCAGTATACGGGATATTGGTGCAGGTTCAAGGTTGCCGTGGAGTGCGGAGGTAAAGTTTATATGGGTTATGGAGATTATTCTCCCGAGTCATCCCTTAACAGGTATGATCCTGAGATGGATGAGTGGGTCAATCTTGGAAGCGGTGGCCCTCCACGACTTAGTTACTACCTTAATTTTTCATCTGAAGGTAAGATCTTTATCGGGGGAGGCTATGGGGCTTCAGCAATGTATAAGTACGACCCCGATTATGGTCAGTAGTCCTGCAATAAGCAATAATTAAAGAAATGAGACTTTTAACCAATCATGTCATTACTGCTCTTGCAGCTTTTCTGCTATGCTGCGGAGCATCCGCCCAGATAAGGGAGATCACCTTCGGGGATATTCCTGAAGAAGATCTTGCGATGACAGAGTATGCTGACGATCCCTCAGCGGATGCTGTTATCCTTGAGAACTATGCACAGGTGAGAATGCGGGCCGGTGAGAAAATAGTCGTGGATATTGACTGTCATATAAGGATCAAGATACTTAATATCGACGGGCTCGATTATGCAAATGTCGAGCTGCCTTATGGGAGCAGTGAAAAGTTAACCGGAGTAAAGGCAGCGTCTTATAATATCGAAGATGGTAATATAGTGACAAGCGCAGTGGACAGGAAAGGCATCTTCTATGATAAAAGCAGCCGGTACAGGAGCACTGTCCGCTTCTCCATCCCCAACGTAAGGGCAGGATCAGTTATTGAATACAAGTATTCGATTGAGAGCCCTGATTTCTTTTCCCTGTACACCCTCGATTTCCAGCAGGATGTGCCGGTCAGAAAGTGCAGTTTCACTGTGGAGTTCCCGGGTTATTTTGAATATAAGTTCGTTCCCAGTGGCGACCTGAGAAAGGTCAGGTTTTCACAGTCTGAAACAAATGTGATCTTCGGCAACAGCATCGTAAAAGGATTCTCCGGCAAATGGACCGCCTTCAATATGCCCGCATACAGGGAGGAACCTTTCAGTACAGGATCAGAGGATTACTATGCACGCCTCGGCTTCGAACTGTCGAAAATTGACATACCCGGATACTATTTTGAAGACGTGTCACCCACCTATCCGAAACTGTCAGAAAAACTACTTGAACGTACTGACTTCGGCGGATATCTTTCAAGTGCTTCTGCCGTCAAAGGTAAAGCAGACGAGATGAAGGCTGAAGGTGGATCTGACACGGACATTCTACGGCGTATTTATACATATGTTACAAACTATATGATATGGAACGGGTATGATGATTTTACCTCCTCAGCCGGTATGAGCAGGATCCTGTCAAATGCCAGGGGAAATGCTGCTGACATCAACCTGATGCTGATAGCAATGCTCAGACACGCAGGTATCCCCGCGGATCCGGTCATCCTCAGTACACGTGATAACGGGCATTTAAACACCTTTTTCGCTATCATCCAGAGATTCGATTATGTAGTTGCCTGGGTAAGAGCTGACGGAGAACAGTATATTGTTGATGCCACCGACCCTCTCAGACCCTTTAACATGCTGCCTTTCCAGTGTCTCAACGGCCAGGGATGGGTGGTAAACAAGTCGGCAGGACAATGGATAAACTTAAGGAATGAAGAACGGAACAGAGAGTCAATGCATTTTGAGATGGTGCTCTCAGGGGATGGTTCTTTAAGTGGCACGGCAAATAACTCATATGAAAGCTATGATGCATGGGTGGTCAGGAAAGTTTGCAGGCTTGAGGGCACCGAAGCTTATGCCGATCTTATGCGTTCCATTTATTCCAGTTGGAAGATTCACAATATTGAGTTGGCCGACCTGGACGAACTTGAGAAGCCGGTCACTGAAAGAATAGACCTGTCTATTCCATATGCGTCTGAGACAGGTGATGGGATAATGTACCTTAACCCGGCAATCTGGAACCATGACAACTCCAACGAATACTATGCTGACGAACGCCATTCACCGGTTGACCTAGGATGCCCTTCAGGTAACAAATACTCATGCGAAATCACCATTCCCGAAGGCTGGGTTGTCTCAGAAATGCCGCAATCGGTCAACCTGGTTATGGAAGGCGGTGGCGGGGAATTCAGATATATTATCACTTCCGAAGACAGGAAGATCATACTTGAAACAGAGATTAAATACACAACATTCACCTTCCCGCCTGAAAGATATTACGCCCTGCGTAACTTCCGCTCAAATATCATCCGGAAGCAATCAGAAGTCGTTGTTTTAAGAAAGAAAATCTGAACTGATGAAAACGATGCGCCTGTTATTTATTTTCATGCTGACTCTGGCAATTCCGGTTAAAACCTATGCTTACAAGCTGGATGTAGATTCCATCCCGCTTGACCTCCGTGAGAATGCCATAGCTGTAGTAAGAAGTGACCAGATGGTCTATACTGTTGAATCATCAGGTAAAGCCAGGGCCAGCCATAAGTGGGTTGTTACGCTGATGAATGAAAATGCTGCATGGCTGCGTCTTTACGAAATATACTATGACAGGTTCAGGAGTGTTCAGAACGTAAAGGCTGCAGTATATGATGCCAATGGCAAATTCATCGAATCCGTTCCGCAATCAAGAATGATGGATGTCAGCGAGGGAGAGGGGTTCATCTCTGATGCCAGGGTTAAGAGAATATTGTTTCCGGTCAACAGATATCCATTTACAATTGAGGTCTCATACGATATTAATATCAATGGTTTACTTAACCTGCCGCGGTGGGACTTTCATCCCAATCCCACCCTTTCTGTTGAAGAATCGTCAGTTCAATATATAATACCCGGCACAATCCCGTTCAGGTACAAAGAGTACTACATGCACTCTGCAGGTGATAGCGTCAGCCTGGGAGACAATAATATATTTACCTGGAGTGAACGGGGTATTCCTGCCATTAAGAAATGGTATTTTTCTCCTCTTGACTATGCACGAAGGCCAGTGTTACTGGCTGCCATTGACGATTTCGAATTCGGCGGCATAAAAGGAAGTATGCGCTCATGGCAGAGTTATGGATTATGGGCTGCCGAATTGAACAGCGGTCTTGACCAGCTGAGTGATAAGGAGAAAAAGCGTGTGGCAGACCTTACAGGTCAACTTACGGATGACAGGGAAAAAGCAAGAGTGCTTTTTGAGTATATGCAGTCGCATACACGCTACGCATCGATCCAGCTTGGGATCGGTGGCTATAAACCTGCCCCTGCAATGGAGGTAGGGGAGAAAGGGTTTGGCGACTGCAAGGGTTTGACAAACTATATGAGCGCATTGTTAAAGGAGGCCGGTATAACATCTTATTATACACTTGTCAGGTCAGGGGAGAATCGTAATATTTTACCCTCTTTTGTTAGTGACCAGTTTGATCACATCATCCTGTGTGTTCCCCTTAAGAGTGATACTGTCTGGCTGGAATGCACCAACCAGACCATCCCGTTTAACTACCTGGGCAGGTTTACATCTGATCGTTATGTGTTGCTGGTCACCCCTGAAGGAGGCAAACTGGTGCGAACACCATCATTCAAAAACAGTCTGATGGCAACCATCGGGATTGTTGAGCTGGGCAGGAGAGAGCCCTCGAAAGCCTCTCTGACAATGACTGCTACAGGATCAGGCTACGATGACAACGGCATATTTGAGCGTAAAGATGCATCAGAGATTAAAAGAATACTTAACAGCAACCTTGAATTGGGCACCTTCAGCACAGATACTGTATCATATGAAGAGATACGTCATGGTGACCCTGTCTCAATCCTCTCCTATACACTCACTATGTCTGATTTCACAGTAACTGCCGGGACAAAGGTGCATTTCAGGCCATGCATGCATCCGTTTGAATATCAGCCGTTCGATACAATATCAGTGAGAGCCTATGAAATGCCTGCAGTAGTAGATTCAATTCTTTACAGGTTGCCGGCCGGGTATAAACCGGAATATGTCCCTGAGAAGATAAGTACTGAGGGTCCGTATGGAGTTTACAGTTATGAGATAAGCATGGTTAATGAAAGCCTTCTCCTGTTTACCAGGCAGATGAAGATCAACCGGGGTATCTATGAAGGAGACAGAGCCAGGGAGTTTTTCGCCTTTCTTAACATGGCAGCAAAAAATGATCACCGCAGGTTGTATCTCTCAAGGTAAAATCACTGACTGACAGGCGTCTTCCGGCAGTTGGCCGCCTTTATGCTGACATTGAGTTCAAAACCTACAAGCAGGGCTACCGAATTCAGATAGAGCCATATCAGGATCACCATCAATGATCCTATTGAGCCGTACAGTTTATTGTACTGGCCGAAATTATTCACATATGCAGAGAAACCAAGGGAAGTAATAATAAAGAGTGAGGTAGCTACAATTGACCCGGGAGATATATAACGGAAGTCCTTTTTTCTGGCGGGGACCATATAGTAAAGTGTCGAGATGGCGAAGAAGAGCATTATGATCGTCAGTATCCATTTTACTATCATTATGACCCAGAAAACAATATTCATCTTCAGGACGCCCAGTTCAACAAGCCTGTTAACCACGGAGCGACTGAGGATGATAAGCATGCTTGAGGCGGAGAACATTATGAGTATGAAAACCAGCAGGAAGACAGCAATTTTCCTCTGCTGGAGCCACGACCGGCTCTCGAAGTCGTGAACCGACACATTGAATGCATGCATAAGAGCATGGATACCATTCGTTGAGAATATGATGGTGGCGAAGAGCATTACCACAAGCAGTGTTCCGCTTTTGTTGGTGATGACATCCACGATGGTGTTCTCCAGGTAGTTGTATGCCGTCATGGGAAGGAAGCTCTCAAAGAGCCGCACCAGTTCGGTCTGAAAGTTGGGAATCGGGATAAAGGGGATCAGGGTGAAGAGAAAGATTGTTGCCGGCAACAGGGCCATCAACAGGTTAAAGGCGATGGAGGAGGCCCTGGTAACCAGTACTCCCCGCCCGAAGAGCCCTTTGACGATGAGTTTCCCGACAAGCTCCAGTGGTGCCCCGTCGAACCCGGGCAGTACGGCTTTCCCTATCCCTTTTATCTTGGCAACAAATGATTTCCAGAGGTTCATAATAATATTTCAATAGGCTTTCAGGCTCATATCCAGGCTTTTTATATGATGGGTCAGAGCCCCTATTGAAATGAAGTCGACGCCACACAGGGCATAATCCCTCACATTGGCAAGAGTGATACCTCCTGACGACTCGGTCTCCGCCATGTCCCCGATAATAGCCACAGCCTTCCTGGTATCTTTAATATTAAAATTGTCAAGCATGATACGGTCGACACCGCCGGCGGAAAGTATCTCAGTAACCTCCTGAATATTCCTGGCCTCAACCTCTATCTTAAGATTGAGCCCATGATCAGCAAGGTATTTCTTTGTCCTGCTCACTGCTGCGCTTATACCCCCGGCATAATCAATGTGGTTATCCTTAAGCATGATCATATCATAAAGTCCCATCCGGTGGTTTACTCCGCCACCGGCACGTACAGCCTCCTTTTCCAGTACTCTCATGCCCGGTGTGGTCTTGCGGGTATCAGTGATCTGCGCTTTTGTACCTTTTATCTTTTCAACATAGGCGGCTGTGGTGGTAGCGATACCGCTCATGCGCTGCATAATATTGAGTACCAGACGCTCAGCCTGCAGTATTGAACGTACGTTACCCCCGACAGTCAGAGCGATGTCACCATACGCAACGATGCTGCCATCAGTAAGCAGCAGATCTGTTGTCAATGATGAGTCCGTGACACTGAACACCTCACGGGC
>QKGI01000122.1 GCA_003250475.1 Bacteroidota bacterium
CAGACCCCCTGACCTTCAGACCTCAGACCCTCAGACCTTCAGACCTCAATTACCTTCCGCCAGTACCTTGATGCGCACAAGCCTGATCTCCTCCTCCTCAAACTCACCGGCAAGATCACTGATGGCTTCATCAAGCGAACCGCTCTCAGCCTCCTCCATGAAGTAAGAATAGATATCCTGCTGACGGTCGTCATCGATGACCGAATTGACATAATAATCGATGCTCAGCTTCGTCCCGGAACCGACAATAGCTTCGATCTCGGAGAGAAGCTCATCATATTCGATGCCCTTGGCATCAGCTATATCCTCGAAAGGCATCTTGCGGTCTATGCTCTGTATGATATATACCTTCAGCCCCGATTTGTTCACCACAGACCTGACAACCATGTCCTGCGGCCTGATAATCTCCTTGTCGGTCACATAGCTCTTTATAACCTCCACAACCTCCTTGCCGTATCTCTGGGCCTTGCCGGCCCCGATGCCTGTGATATTCTGCAGCTCCTCCAGGGTAACCGGGTAGTTGATGGCCATCTCCTCAAGCGACGGATCCTGGAATATATTGTAAGGTGGCTGCCCGGCCTGTTTGGCGATCTTCTTCCTCAGGTCTTTCAGTATGCTCAGCAGTTCCTCATCTGCGGCCGCCGTACGTGCACCGAAGGAGGCCTCCTCATCATCCGTCTCCGTATAGTCATGGTCTTCATTGAGCATGAAGCTCTCCGGCTTATCCAGGAACTCGTGCCCCTTTGGCGTAAGCGCCAGCAAACCATAGTTCTCTATATCCTTGGAGAGCAGCTTGTTGATAAGCGCCTGGCGAATGACCATGTTCCAGAACCGCTCATCCTTCTCTTCGTCAATGCCAAAAGTCTCAAGCTTGTGATGCTTGTATGACTTTATTGCAGAGTTCAACGTGCCGGCAAGTATCTTGGCTATGTGATCGGCCTTATGCTTCTCCTTAACTGCGAGGACCGTCTCTAGCATGCTGACAACATAATCCTGCCCTTCGAACTGTGTTTTAGGATGGAGGCAGTTGTCACAAGCCTCGCAGTTCTCCTGATGATACTCCTCACCGAAGTAATGAAGCAGTATCCTGCGGCGGCATGTTGACGACTCGGCATAGGAGACCGTCTCAAGAAGAAGCTGTTTGCCTATCTCCTGCTCGGCGATGGGTTTTCCCTGCATGAACTTCTCAAGCTTGACAATGTCGTCATAGCTGTAGTAGGCGATACACCGTCCCTCACCGCCATCACGTCCTGCACGGCCTGTCTCCTGGTAATAACCCTCAAGGCTCTTGGGCATGTCAAAGTGAATGACATATCTTACGTCGGGCTTGTCAATACCCATGCCGAAGGCTATGGTGGCCACAATCACATCCACATCCTCCATCAGGAACTTATCCTGGTTGGCTGTCCTTGTCACCGAGTCCATGCCCGCATGGTATGCCAGTGCCTTTATATCATTGACCTTCAGTGTCTCGGCTAGCTCTTCAACCTTTTTGCGGCTGAGGCAGTAGATGATCCCGGACTTGCCGGGGTTGTTCTTTATATACTTGATTATCTCACGGGTGGCGTCCTGCTTGGCCTTCACCTCATAATAAAGGTTGGGCCTGTTGAAAGACGACTTGAATACATGGGCATCGACAATACCCAGGTTCTTCAGTATGTCATGCTGCACCTTAGGAGTGGCCGTGGCCGTAAGTGCTATTATCGGGGCGCGCGAGATAGTATCTATTATCGGGCGTATGCGACGGTACTCAGGCCTGAAATCGTGCCCCCATTCGGATATGCAGTGTGCCTCATCAACAGCATAGAAAGAGACCCTGATACTCTTCAGGAAGTCAATATTCTCTTCCTTGGTCAACGACTCCGGGGCTACATATAAGAGTTTGGTATTGCCATTTATCACATCCTGCTTCACCCTTGCGATAGCTGTCTTTGTAAGAGACGAGTTCAGGAAGTGTGCCACATCATCAGTGGTGTTGAAATTACGCATGGCATCCACCTGGTTCTTCATCAGGGCTATCAGCGGAGAGATAACTACCGCCGTGCCTTCCATCATCACCGCAGGCAGCTGGTAGCAGAGCGATTTGCCACCGCCGGTGGGCATAAGCACAAATGTATCATTTCCATCAAGCACACTCCTGATGATAACCTCCTGAGTGCCCTTGAAATGGTCAAACCCGAAATAACGCTTCAGATAATCATGTATGGAAGCATCAGTGTACATAGAATTTCCCTTCCTCCCCAAATAATTAAACGGAACAAATCATAGTAACAAGTTACATATTCTCTGTATATTTTATTACCCTTATCTCAAAATTAACTTAAATAATAAGATATTTCAAAACTTTTTATCTCACCGTTAAAAAATGCAATAAACAATGCATGTACCCCCGGGTATTGTTTTGAAATATAAGATTTAGCATCTTTACAGGCTTTAAAACCGTATCCTGCATGGCCGGTAACGAGAGAAAGAAAAAGGAATCCACAGACGGTGAAATGACCTTCCTCCAGCATCTTGAAGAGCTGAGATGGCATATTATAAGGTCACTTGTTGCTGTCGTTGCAGGAGCCGTTGTAGCATTTGTCTTTAAAAACATAATATTCGATCATGTAATACTGGCTCCCAACAGCCCGGATTTTATTACCAACCGCCTGCTCTGCCGGCTGGCTGACCTGGTTAATGCCCCTGTGCTCTGTATCAACCAGGATCCCGTTGACCTGATCAGCATAAAGATGTCAGGCCAGTTCACCACCCATATTAACATCTCTCTCGTGTCCGGGCTGATCATTGCCTTTCCGTATGTCTTCTGGGAGTTCTGGTCATTCTTCCGACCTGCCCTTTATGACAAGGAGAGGAAGTATGCCCGGGGAGCTGTCACAGCTGCTTCACTCCTCTTTCTGACGGGTGTACTGTTCGGATATTTCATTATCTCCCCGCTCTCGATAAATTTCCTTGGATCATACCGTGTCAGCGACCTGGTCACCAACCAGATAAACATCACCTCGTATATTGGCTCTGTCACCTCCGTGGCCCTTTCGGCAGGTATAACCTTTGAACTTCCCATTGTGGTGTTCTTCCTTGCCAGGATTGGTATTGTCACTCCTGAGTTCATGCGCAGGTACCGCAGGCATGCGATTGTGGTTGTCCTCTTACTGGCAGCTGTCATTACCCCGCCGGATATCTTCAGTCTTATTCTTGTCACCATTCCCCTTATCCTGTTATATGAAGTGAGTATCTTTATCGCGAAAGGGGTCGTCAGCAAGCGTGCCAGGATCGATGCCGCCGAAGCCGCGGCAGAGGCAGAAGCAGAGGCAAAAGCAAAAGCAGAGGCAGGTGCCGGAGCAGAAGCGGATGCTGAGGCAGGTGCCGGTGAAAATAAACAATGAGTATATGAAACTCTATACAACCGATCTGATAAAACGTTACAAGACCAGGACCGTGGTCAATGAGGTCTCGGTGGAGGTGGAACAGGGAGAGATCGTCGGATTGCTCGGGCCCAACGGGGCAGGAAAGACCACCACCTTTTACATGATCGTCGGTCTGATAAGGCCCAACGGAGGCAGGATATGGCTTGACAATACCGAGATAACCTCGTTCCCGATGTATCGTCGTTCGCGTATGGGTATCGGGTACCTGGCACAGGAGGCATCGGTCTTCCGCAAGCTAAGCGTTGAAGACAATCTTATGGCGGTCATGGAGCTGTCGGGTATGAGCAGGGACGAACGCAAAGAACGCCAGGAATCGCTCCTTGAGGAGTTTGGTCTTACACGCATCAGGAAGAGCCTTGGCACACAGCTGTCCGGCGGTGAGCGGCGTCGCACGGAGATAGCCCGGGCACTGGCTCTCAAGCCTAACTTTATCCTTCTTGACGAACCCTTTGCCGGTGTCGACCCTATTGCTGTGGAAGATATACAGATGATAGTCTCACACCTGAAAGACAAGAACATAGGCATTCTCATCACCGACCATAATGTCCATGAGACCCTCTCAATCACTGACCGTGCCTACCTCCTCTTCGAAGGAAAAATACTTAAACAGGGCACTGCAGCACAGCTCGCTGATGATGAGCAGGTAAGAAATGTTTACCTCGGTAAGAACTTCGAACTCAGGCGTTAAATTAACCATTACCCTTGTGTAACTCCGTAAAATTTACTAATTTTGCGCCACGTTTTGCGGATGTGTCGTAATTGGTAGCCGAGCAAGACTTAGGATCTTGTGCCTCAGGGCGTGGGGGTTCGAGTCCCTTCATCCGCACTAAAACCAGAGCCGCTCTGACAGTACGCCGGCGGGCGTACGTTATGGCGGTTTTTTAAATCGATAGTAAACTGTTTTAATATGAATGTCACCAGAGAGAATATTGACGCACTGAATGCAACCGTCAAAATCATTGTAACAAAAGCCGATTACGGGGAAAAAGTAGAAAAGAAACTGAGGGATTACAGAAGAACGGCCAACATCAAGGGATTCCGTCCCGGCCATGTGCCCTTCCCCATGATAAAAAAGATGTACGGCACATCCGTCCTGCTCGATGAAATAAACACTATCGTCTCAGAAAGCCTGTCCGACTATATCAGGAACGAAAAGATAGATATCCTCGGTGACCCTGTCCCCAGGCATGAAGACCACGAGTTCGACCCTGACAAATCCGAAGAGTTTAGCTTCACCTTTGAACTGGGCCTGGCGCCTGAGTTCGAGGTCAACCTCTCCAAGAAGCAGAAACTGACCCGGTACATTATTGAACCCGATACCAAAATGGTCGCAGACTATGTTGATAATTACGCCAGGCGTAACGGTGAATTTGTAAGGACAGAACTGTCGGAGGAAAAAGACATGCTTAAAGGTACCCTGACCTCATCAGACGGGAGTATCTCAAATGATGACGCCTCGCTCTCCGTGGAGATAGTGAAGGATGAAGAGCTGAAGAAGGAGTTCATCGGCAAAACTGCCGGGGACACCGTCAGCTTCGATCTCCGCAAAGCTTTTCCAAACGACTACGAGATTGCCGGCCTGCTGAAAAAACAGAAGGATGAGGTGAAGGATCTTGGCGGCATCTATACCCTGGCAGTAAGAGAGGTGTCACGCTTCATGCCGGCGGAAAATGACCAGGCCCTGTGGGATAAGGTATATGGTGAGGGAACAGTGACAACGGCAGAGGAGTTCGAGGCAAAGGTGACAGATGAGATAAGAGAGTATTTCAGCCGTGAGACTGACTACAAGCTTCATACAGACGCACGTGATACAATACTTGCAAAGACTCCCTTCGACCTCCCTGATGAGTTCCTGAAAAAGTGGCTGGTAAGGGTAAACGAGAAGACTACGGCAGAAGAGATTGAAAAAGACTACGATCATTTCCGTGACGACCTGCGCTGGCAGCTGATAAAAAACAAGATAGCAAAGGAAAACGACCTCAAGATCACCGATGAGGAGATACTGGCAGAAGCAAAGTCATTCACCAGGGCGCAGTTCTCGCAGTACGGACTCTACTATGCAACTGATGAGCAGATAACATCGTTCGCCAGGGATATGCTTCAGAAAGAGGATGAGGCCCGCCGCATAGCAGAAAAGGTGCTCGATACAAGGGTGCTCGGCATTATTATTGATGCCATGAAAGTCGATGACAGGAAGGTCTCAGCCGAAGAGTTTAACAAGCTCTTCGAGAAGAAGTGAAACCTTAATGGCTATTAATTCGTATATTTGACGTTCAACTAAAGAAAGTGATTATGTCAGATAATAAAGATTTTAAAAAATTTGCCAATGACCGTTTCGGCCTGAGCAGCCTCACCATGCAACGCTATATATCTGCCAGTAACGGTTACATCTCCCCCACCATCATTGAGGAGCGTCAGCTGAACGTGGCTTCGATGGACGTCTTTTCACGCCTGATGATGGATCGTATCATATTCCTGGGTCTTCCCATAGACGACTATGTGGCAAACATCATCCAGGCCCAGCTGCTCTATCTTGATTCTGCAGATCCGGGCAAGGATATCCAGATATACCTGAATACTCCCGGCGGAGCAGTGCATGCCGGCATGGGCATCTATGACACCATGCAGTACATCTCTGCCGATGTTGCCACCATATGTACAGGTATGGCGGCCTCCATGGGTGCCGTGCTGCTCACTGCAGGTACCAAGGGTAAAAGATCAGCGCTCAAACACTCGCGTATCATGATCCATCAGCCTATGGGAGGCGCCGAAGGACAGGCTTCTGACATCGAGATAGTTGTCAGGGAGATACTGAAGATCAAGAAGGAACTGTACGAAGTAATAGCATCGCACACAGGTAAGCCTGTGGATCAGGTGGAGAAAGACGCCGACCGTGATTACTGGATGACAGCCATCGAGGCTAAAGAGTATGGTATGATCGACGAGGTCCTTGCAAGAAACAAGAACTAAAGCTGCCCTGATGGATAAATGCTCATTTTGCGGACGCACAAAGAAAGAGGCAAACCTGCTGATAGCGGGTCTTGAAGGACATATATGCGATCACTGCATTGAGCAGGCCCACAACATTATGGTTGAGGAGCTTGGCAGCAAATCGACCTTCAGTCTTGACAGCATCAAGCTGCGCAAACCGGGAGAGATCAAGGATTTCCTCGATCAGTTTGTCATCGGACAGGACAAAGCCAAGAAAATACTGGCAGTAGCGGTATACAATCACTATAAGAGGTTGATGCAGAAGTCTGAAAGTGATGATGTTGAGATCGAAAAGTCGAATATCATCCTTGTTGGTGAGACCGGTACCGGGAAGACTTTGCTGGCACGTACCATTGCAAGGATGCTGCACGTGCCCTTCACCATTGTCGATGCTACGGTGCTCACCGAGGCAGGGTACGTGGGAGAAGATATTGAAAGTCTTCTTACCCGCCTTCTGCAGAATGCCGATTATGACGTCAAGGCAGCCGAGAAGGGCATTGTGTTTATTGACGAACTTGACAAGATCGCGCGTAAAGGCGATAACCCGTCAATAACCCGCGATGTCTCGGGTGAGGGAGTTCAGCAGGGACTCCTCAAGCTTCTCGAAGGATCAGTGGTGAACGTGCCGCCCCAGGGTGGCAGGAAGCATCCTGAACAGAAGATGATCCCGGTTGATACGAGGAATATACTCTTCATCTGCGGAGGAGCCTTTGAGGGTATCGAGAAGAAAATAGCGCACAGGCTCAACACCACCGTTGTCGGTTATACAGCAAGCCGTTCCCGTGATATCTACGACAAGGAAGACCTCCTTAAATATATTGCACCACAGGACCTTCGTGCTTATGGTCTTATACCGGAGATCATCGGACGCCTGCCGGTGCTGACACACCTCTCGCCTCTTGACAGCAAGGCCCTGAGAGCCATTCTCACCGAGCCCAAGAATGCCATCACCAAGCAATATATCAAACTCTTTGCGATGGATGGCATTGAGCTCACCTTCACTCCTGAAGCCCTTGATTACATTGTTGACAAGGCTGTTGAGTTCAAGCTCGGCGCCAGAGGCCTCCGCGCCATCTGCGAGGCCATAATGATGGACGCCATGTTCGAGCTGCCGTCGGAGGACAGGAAGGAGTTTTCAGTCACACCCGATTATGCCGCCCATAAGCTCGAAAGGGTGGATATGAAAATACTCAAGGCATCATAAATAAGAATCCCGGCCTGACAATCAGACCGGGATTCTTGTTTCAGCACCTGCCTGTCTTCAGACAGGGTACAGGCTTGCACAAATCATTTGCCTGCAACATATTTAGGATGCCTGAATCTGAGAACAATCTCTTTTGTGTCATCACCTCTTGAGAGAGTAGCTATCGCATCACATTCCCCATCGCCATAGTCAAGAGTAAAGGGCTCAACACCGTCGATATCAAACTCGATGGATCCGCTGACAATGAACCTGCATGCAGCATGCCACTCAAGAGCGCTTTTAATTGTATGGGTATAAGCCACACCGTTCAGGTTGGTTCCTGTCGCATACCCCGTTATAAGACATTTGTCATCCCAGGGAGTCAGTGTTCCATAACCTTCGGTATATTCCCTTTCCCTGAGGAACGTACGGGTAATCATCCTTTCGTCGGGGAAGGTTATCTTGCCACCGCTGAGTGAGACAGCGAACACAGTGTTGTTGCTCCCGTTCACCCCGAGGTTCTCCACAGTGTAGGTTCCCTCTATCTTAGCCCCGTTCACAGTGTAATTGTCAAACGTGACGGTCCTTACAGCTCCTTCCGTGCGCCTGGGAGCAGATATGGCAATAATGATTTTTCCGCTGCGCTCCACATCATTAAGACCGATACATGATTCACCATAATCTATGGTAACGTTACGAGGCCATAACCCGGTGCCGGGGAAGGTGACCTCCACAAGCGGACAGGTGTCAACCACCGTTGCCGACTTCAGGGTGTTTTCAGCAAGCACCGTGGCAATCTCCAGCGATGCAAAAATGTCATCATACAGTGCCTCCGAAACAACGGCATCATCAGCTGCCTCAACACTTGAATCCTCAAGCGGCTCCGACCTCTGACACGACGCGAATGCTAAGCCCGCGACAACCGAAATAAGAATTAATGTTTTTGTTTTCATGTGTTAATGGTTTTTTGTAACATAACATCCAGCGCAGAATTAAGCCCCACGTAATATAATGCATCCTCATGCATTGGTTGGGAAAATACGGGTCTCATTATAGCGCTGGTTATACGTTCGATTCTTTCTGTATCTCTGAGATGACAGAAAGGACAGTTGGTTTAACGCCAGAAATGAAAAAAAGTTACCTGGATCGAAGATATGTGGTGTACGAAAAGCTCAACATACCCGGCCCCTCTGCCATATGGTCCTGCTGTTCAGTTATATACCATTCTTCAGGGTTTATCTCCGGGAAAAAGGTGTCTGCCTCAAACCCCTCGTGTATATGTGTGATCAGCAGCCGGTCTGCCAGAGGCATGAACTGCCTGTAAACCGAGCCTCCTCCGATAATGAATATCTCCTTCCCGGGGTCACACATTCCAAGTGCCTCCTCTACCGACCGGGCTGTCTCAGCACAGTCAAAACAGTCAAGCTCATTATCAGTAAGAACAATGTTCTTTCTGCCGGGCAGAGGTTTGCCGGGGAGTGACTCCCATGTTTTTTTACCCATTATCAGGCAGTGCCCCATGGTGATCTTTTTAAATCTCTGAAGATCCCCGGGAAGATGCGCAAGGAGATTGTTCCTGTAGCCAATCCCGTTGTTCCTGTCAACAGCAACGATAATCGTAATCATCTCAGACAGATATTTCGCCTTTTATGGCAGGGTAAGGGTCATAGCCGGCCAGGGAGAAATCTTCATAACTGTATGAAAAGATGTCTTTCACTCCCTCGTTAAGGGTCATCACCGGCAGGCTGCGGGGTTCTCTTGTAAGCTGCAGCTTCACCTGGTCAAGGTGATTGAGGTAGATATGGGCATCTCCCAGGGTATGGATAAACTCTCCCGGCTTATATCCGGTCATCCGGGCCATCATCATGGTCAGCAACGAATAGGAAGCTATGTTGAACGGGACACCGATGAAAATATCGGCACTGCGCTGGTAGAGCTGGCACGACAGCCTGTCGCCTGCCACATAAAACTGGAAGAGGATATGACACGGTGGCAGAGCCATCTTGTCAATCTCACCCACATTCCATGCAGATACGATATGCCTCCGTGAATCCGGGTTATTCTTCAGTGAACTGACCACTGCACCTATCTGGTCTATGGTCCTCCCATCGGCAGCAGGCCATGAACGCCACTGGTATCCGTAAATCGGCCCCAGGTTACCGTCAGCATCAGCCCACTCATTCCATATCCGCACTCCGTTTTCCTGCAGGTACCGTACATTGGTGCTTCCTTTAAGGAACCAGAGCAGTTCATGAATGATCGATTTGAGATGCAGCTTTTTTGTTGTCATAAGAGGGAACCGTTCGGAGAGGTCAAACCTCATCTGGTACCCGAAAGTACTTATGGTACCCGTCCCGGTCCTGTCTCTCTTTTCAACTCCATGCTCAAGCACATGGTCCAGCAGATGTAGATATTGTTTCATGGGTATTATTTACACTATTTTGGGGAACGTGTGATCTTTGCCACCCAGCCTCCACCGGGGGCCATACCTGCCTCAATCTTTCCGGGTGCAGTGAATCGCTGTACCGAATGGCTGTAATCCTCGCCGTGATGATCGGCATTGATCCCGTCGCTGAATACTTCAATGATATAATCTCCTTCAGGCAGAAAAGACATATCAGCTTCCACGACACGGCTATCCCAGTCTGTCATGGCCCCCAGGTACCATGCCTGGTCTTTTCTGCGTGCTATGAGGATGTAGTCTCCTGCCCTGGCTGCCAGTACCCTTGTCTCGTCCCATGTGACTGGCACCCCGGCGATAAAGGTTGTGCAATCCTGGTTGCGCAGATAGTTGGAGGGGCTGTCAGCCAGCATCTGCAGCGGGCTTTCATAAACGACATACATTGCCATCTGGTGAACCCTTGTCCCCTGGCTGGCCGGCCTGTAGAACACCGGCGAGAAGTCGCGTTTCTGCATGTTGACCATCGCTCCCGGGGTATAGTCCATCGGCCCCGCTACCATACGGGTGAACGGTAGCGTAACATCGTGCTCCGGGCTGCAGTCATAGCTCCATTTATTATTCTCCAGCCCCTTTACTCCTTCCCGGGTGATGACGTTGGGCCAGGTGCGTTCCATGCCGTCGGGCTTGTATGATCCGTGAAAATCGACAAGCATCCTGTGCTCCGCTGCCTTCTCCGCCACCTCGTGATAATAGTTAACCATCCATTGATCATCACGCTGCATGAAGTCCACCTTGATGCCCTTTACCCCCCACTTTTCATACTGCGCCAGGGCCTCATCGATCCTGTCATAAAAAGTCTTCCAGACAACCCAGAGTATTATCCCGACATTCTTTGAAGCGCCATAGTCGCACAGCTCCTGCACGTCGAACCCGTCTGCCACATCAAGGACATCGCCAAGGCGGTACCATCCCTCATCCAGGATGATGTATTCGATCCCGTAATCTGATGCAAAATCTATATAATACTTATATGTGTCATTGTTCAGTCCTGCCCTGAAGTCCACGCCATAAAGGTTATTGGCGTTGTACCAGTCCCAGGCCACCTTGCCGGGTTTAACCCAGCTGAAGTCCGCCCCTCCGGCTGGCGGCGCTCCCAGCTTGTACACCATTTCGCTCTCAACGAGCCCGGCATCATCAGGCGTAATGATAAAGAGCCGCCAGGGCCAAGTACGTGTGCCAACGGTCTTTGCGATATAATCCTCCCTGGCAGTGACATACACGTTACGATCGTTGTGGGCTTTTACCGCAGCAGGGTAAGCAGGGAATACGGCTGTTACGCCGCCACTGCCGTTACCTGTGACCCACATGCCGGGATAATCCCTGATGTCAGCCTCGGTAAGCAATACGTTGATGCCTCCTGCCTTAAACAGTACCGGCAGGCTGGCAAGATCACCTTCATCAATGGTATCCATCGAGGTTGCCATGAACAGCCGTTCGTTATGTGACATGAAGCCGTTCTCAAGAGGGTAAAATGCCTTCGCCCCTTCCGGCAGCGAGAATGAGAACCGTTCGTTCATGACGGTGACATCACCCTTCAGGGAGGTGATATTCCTGAAAGCCACCCCGTCATCATAGACCCGGAAGTCAAGAGATAAACCACCCCGGAACCGTATTGTCAGCGCATTGTAATTGTCGGCGATGAGCCTGTTTTTATGCGGAACCACCGGCACCAGGGTATCACTGACATGCGTCACGGTGCTTCGTGACACGACAGGCGCCTGCCCAGGCAGGGTCATGTCGTCAGTGATGAGTGCAGGACTGAGATCAGTGACCACCACATTGCCTTCACGGGCAATGGCGACCGTGACTCCGGTTCCGACATTAACTGAAAGTGATATCTTCCCGTCAGGCGATTTGACATTGTACTCTTTCGACAGCAGGGACACAGGTATCATGAGTCCTGCTGCTATCAGAATTAAGAAAATTCTCATTTCGCTTGTGATTAACTATCCTTGTTCCTTCCTCCTGGCCATCTCATCACGTATGGCTGCCGCCTGTTCATAATCCTCCCGGCCTATCGCATCGGAAAGCATCTCATTAAGGTCTTCGAGAGAATAGTCACTATATTCGCTTACTACTGACTGTTTCTTTTCGTTTACCACCTCACCCTCCTTCTTCTGTTCCTCATCAGCACCCGCGTTCATTACTATGCCGGCTTCATTCAGTATCTGCGATTCAATGAAAACCGGGCATTCGAACCGCAGCGCCAGTGCCACGGCATCTGAGGTGCGGGAGTCAATCTGAAAACGCCTCTCACCGTCGGTACAGACAATCTCTGAATAGAAGATCCCTTCACGCAGCTTGTTGATAAGTACCTGCTCCACCGTAATACCGCATGCCTCCGCGAAGCTCTTAAACAGATCATGCGTAAGCGGCCTTGGAGGCTCCAGGTTCTCAAGCTTGATGACGATAGCCTGAGCCTCAAACCCACCGATGATGATAGGTATTCGCCGCTCTCCCTTTTCTTCTGCCAGTATCAGAGCATAGGCACCAGACTGAGTCTGACTGTAAGAAATGCCTATGACCTTCAGACGAATAAGCTTATTCTGCATAGTTAACCAGATTTACTGCCCGAGAGGCCGATATGACAAATATAAAGAATAAGAATCTTTATCATCTCAACGATCGGTTTTTTTATCCACAAGCCGGTGGTAATAAATTAATGACAGCAATTTGTAAATAAGTTAATTTTTATATCTTTGCAGTCCGAAAAACTAAGATCCGCCGGGGCCTGCAGAAGTGTCATGCACAGAGGAGCATGTCCGCCTCACGGAGTAATATAAGAGAGATTGAAAATGTACGCAATCGTTGAAATCGCCGGGCAGCAGTTCAAAGTGGAAGAAGGTAAGAAGATCTTCGTTCACCGCCTCGAAGCAGCCGAAGGTGATATTGTAGAGTTCGAAAAGGTTCTCCTGCTTGAAAAAGACGGAGCAATCACCATTGGCGAACCTGTTGTTCAGAACACCGTGGTCGAAGGTAAAGTCCTGGTCCACGCCCGGGGTGACAAAGTAATAATCTTCAAGAAGAAGAGAAGAAAAGGGTATCAGAAGAGATCCGGACATCGCCAGGATTTCACACAGGTGGAGATAATGACCATAGGTGCTCCGACAGAGAAGAAGAAAGCCGCTCCCAAAGCTGAGAAAAAAGTCACAGAGGCTCCTGTCGTCGAAGAGGTGAAGGCTGAAGTGAAAGCTGAGGTGAAGAAGGCCCCCGCCAAAAAAGCCCCCGCTAAGAAAGAGCCTGCCGCAAAGAAGGAGGCAGTAAAAAAGGAAACCGTCAAGAAAGCTCCTGCAAAGAGCACTAAGAAGCCGGCGAAAGAATAACCGATAAACAGTAAAAATCTAAGAATATGGCACACAAGAAAGGTGTAGGAAGTTCACGCAACGGCCGCGACTCAGAGAGTAAAAGGCTTGGTGTCAAGCTCTTCGGAGGCCAGGCAGTAAAAGCCGGCAGCATAATAGTACGCCAGCGCGGAACCACACATAATCCCGGTGACAATGTTGGCATAGGCAAAGACCATACTCTCTTTGCTCTCGTCGACGGAACTGTGGAGTTTAAAAAGAAAAGTGGCAATAAATCTTACGTCTCGGTAATACCCGCGGCAGAATAAGATATCACCACTGTAGGACACGACTCCTGAAAATATACGCGCAAGCGCATCTTTTCAGGAGTTTTTATTTTAATTTTACGCCACTATTACACTAATCCTTCCGATATGTTAACTATTAACCTTATCCGTGATCAATCGTCACATGTGATCGAAAGGCTCAGGGTCAAAAACTTCGATGCCACAGAAATTATCGACCGTGTTCTGGAACTGGACCGCCGCAGGCGTGAGTTGCAGACCGAGAGCGATGCAATACAGGCCCGGCTGAATACCCTGTCACGTGAGATTGGATCAATGATGAAGGATGGCAGGAAAGATGATGCCGATGAGGCAAGGCGCGGAATAGGCACCATGAAGGAGCAACAGAGACAGCTGGCAGAGACACTTGAGGAGGTAAGCAGTGAGATGCAGAATGAACTGATCAGGCTCCCGAACCTGCCCCATGAGCTTGTAGCACCCGGTAAAAGCGCCGACGATAACGTGGTGATCCGCAGCGGTGGTACTGTCCCGGACCTGGATGCCGGCGCAGCGCCGCACTGGGACCTGATAAAGAAATATGATATCATCGACTTTGACCTTGGTATAAAGATCACGGGAGCAGGGTTCCCCGTCTATAAAGGACAGGGGGCCAGGCTGCAAAGAGCACTGATAAACTTCTTCCTCGATGAAGGGGGGAAAGCAGGATACCGTGAGATTGAGCCTCCCATTGTCGTCAACGAGGACTCCGGGTTCGGTACAGGGCAGCTCCCTGACAAGGAGGGTCAGATGTACCATGTCGGTATTGACAACCTGTACCTGATACCTACCGCCGAGGTGCCCATAACAAATATCTACCGTGACGTTATCCTTGATGCCGCCGATCTGCCTGTCCGAAATATCGGGTATACACCCTGTTTCCGCCGCGAGGCCGGCTCATGGGGAGCACATGTCAGAGGCCTGAACCGGCTGCACCAGTTCGACAAGGTGGAGATAGTACAGATCGCACATCCCGACAGGTCGTATGAAGCCCTTGAGGAGATGGTTAAACATGTTGAGAGCCTGCTTGCCAGTCTTGAGCTGCCATACAGGATCATCAGGCTGTGTGGCGGCGACATGTCGTTCACCTCGGCAATGACATACGACTTCGAGGTATGGTCTGCCGCCCAGAAACGATGGCTCGAGGTAAGCTCCACCTCCAACTTCGAAGCTTTCCAGGCCAACAGGCTTAAATGCCGTTTCCGCGAGAAAGGAGCAAAACAGACGACCCTCTGCCATACCCTCAACGGAAGCGCCCTTGCGCTGCCAAGGATAGTGGCTGCCCTGCTTGAGAACAACCAGACACCGGAAGGAATAAAGATACCTGCCGCACTGGTACCCTATACCGGGTTCGGGATGATAAGCTGACGGGGATGAAAAGGAGCTCCCGGGCATATATTTATGCTGCTCTTTCCGTCTTACTCTGGGGAACAATCCCTACTGCATTCAAGATTGCGTTATCAGGGCTGTCAATAGTGACCATGCTCGGCATAACCTCACTGGTATCAACGGTGGTGCTGCTGCTTATCGTAGTCTCAACCGGGAAACTGAAACTGCTGAAGGAGATGACGCGGGGTGAGGTCCTCTGGTCAGCATTGCTCGGACTGATCAACCCCGTCGGTTATTACCTGATCCTTCTCACAGCCTACAGCCGGCTGCCGGGCCAGGTGGCACAGCCGATAAACATGATATGGCCTATAATCCTGGTATTCTTCTCGATAGCATTGCTGCACCAGCGTATTCCCGCCCGCAGTATCGTCGCCCTGCTCGTAAGCCTTGCCGGAGTATATATCATAGCATCACAGGGAGCTCCCCTGAAACCGGGACGGTCAGACACAGCAGGTGTCCTTCTTGCCCTGGTGAGCGGAGTCCTGTGGGCTCTCTACTTCGTACTCAATGTTCGTGACAAGCGTGACGAAGCTGTCAAGCTGTTCACCAATTTCCTTTTCGGATCAGCCTACCTGGTTATCCTGATGGCCTTCAGCGGTTCGTTCAGCCAGGATATCGGCCTCAGGAGCACAGCCGCTGCAGTGTACTGCGGCATCTTCGAGATGGGTATTACCTTCTGGCTGTGGCTGAAAGCACTGCAACTGGCTGAGACAACAGACAGGGTAAGCAACCTTGTCTATTTCGCCCCCTTTATCTCTATAATACTCCTGCACTTTATCATCGATGAACCCGTTTATTATACGACACCTGTCGGATTGCTGCTCATCATCGGAAGCGTGGTCTTCCAGAACAGGGCGGTGAAAGAGTGAAGGGAACGGCATAATTTTTGCTATTTTTGCCTCATAATCAACTGCAATATGAAAAAGGTAATACTCTTGTCGATACTCCTGATCCCACTGGTATACAGCTGCAAGAAGGATCCCGATCCGGTAGATGAATACACGATTGAGGAGAGGGCCCGTGATGGTCTCTATGATCTTATGAAATATGTTTACCTGTGGTATAATTCCATGCCCACTGTAAAAGCCTCCGATTATGCAGGGCCTGAAGAGATCCTGGAGGCACTGAGGTATACCCCGAGGGACAGGTGGAGCTTTGTCGCCGACTTTGAAAGCTTTATGGCAT
>QKGI01000075.1 GCA_003250475.1 Bacteroidota bacterium
ATATCCTTATGT
Organism: Bacteroidota bacterium; assembly: GCA_003250475.1. Classification (GTDB taxonomy): domain Bacteria; phylum Bacteroidota; class Bacteroidia; order Bacteroidales; family VadinHA17; genus SR-FBR-E99. The sequence continues at coordinate 13 of QKGI01000075.1, forward strand.
CCTGACGGATCCTCGTCGCTGAAGAGCCTGTCGTACAGTCTTATCTCTGCATCGAGGGCATGGGCTGCCGACACCCAGTGGAGGGTGCCCTTGACCTTACGGTCGGCCTGCGGCCCGCCGCTGCGCGTCTCCGGGTCATAGGTGCAGTGTACCTCGGTGATCACGCCGTCACTGTCTTTCTTCACACCCGTGCAACTGACGATATATGCTCCCTTGAGCCTGACCTCGCGTCCCGGCGCCAGGCGGAAGAACTTGCCGGGAGGATCTTCCATAAAGTCATCCTGCTCGATATAGATCTCCCTGCTGAACGGCACCCTGCGTTTTCCCTGCGATGCATCCTCAGGATTGTTCTCTATCTCCATCTCCTCGGCGACACCTTCGGGGAAGTTGGTGATGACGACCTTCAGCGGCCTGAGCACCCCGAACACCCGCGGGGCGCGCTTGTTGAGATCCTCGCGTATGGCATACTCGAGGAGGGAGACGTCATTGATGGCTTCCACCTTCGTATATCCTATGAGGTCAACGAAGCGTCTTATCGACTCCGGGGTATAGCCTCTCCTGCGCAGTCCGCACAGGGTGGGCATACGCGGGTCGTCCCAGCCACTCACCACGCCGTCCCTGACAAGCTCAAGCAGCTTGCGCTTACTCATCACCGTATATGTCAGGTTCAGCCGGTTAAACTCGATCTGGCGGGGTCTGTAGTCATCAGTCCTGAGCTGGTCGATGAACCAGTCGTACAACGGCCTGTGCACCTCGAACTCGAGGGTGCAGAGAGAGTGTGTGATACCCTCGAAGTAGTCGCTCTGCCCGTGGGCAAAGTCGTACATCGGATAGACCTTCCACTTGCTGCCGGTACGGTGATGAGGGGTCTTGAGTATCCGGTATATGATGGGGTCGCGCATGTGCATGTTGGGTGATGCCATGTCAATCCTGGCTCTCAGGACACGACTGCCCTCGGGGAACTCACCCTCGTTCATCCTGTAGAAGAGGTCGAGGTTCTCCTCAATGCTGCGGTCACGGTAAGGACTCGACAATCCCGGGCTGGTGGTCGTCCCCTTCTGTTCCGATATGGCCTCGGCGCTCTGGTCGTCGACATAAGCCAGGCCACGCCTGATAAGTGATACCGCAAACTCCCAGAGCTTCTCAAAATAGTCCGAGGCGTAGTATTCACGGTCATCCCAGGTGAACCCCAGCCACTTTATGTCTTCCTTGATGGAGTCGACATATTCAACATCCTCCTTCGTAGGGTTGGTATCGTCAAAACGCAGGTTACACATGCCCCCATAGTTCTCTGCCATCCCGAAATCAAGACAGATGGCTTTCGCGTGGCCTATGTGGAGGTAGCCGTTGGGTTCGGGCGGGAAGCGCGTATGTACACGACCCCCGTTCTTACCTTCACTCAGGTCCTTCTCGATGGCCTGTTCAATAAAATGCTGTGATTCAGGTTTGACTGTATCTTCTGACTCTTTCATAAGTTGCAAAATAAGATTACAAAAATATGTGTAATTAAGGCACGAAGTGCAATCCTGCCCTATTTTTACAGGAAGAATGTTACCGGTTACGGGGTATAAATGAGGCAGGTGCCGGGCGAGGCCCTATCTCGATATCTCGACGCTGACCCTGCCGATCCTGCCGCCCATAACGGGATTCAGCTTTGAAACCTTGACCGTGGCACTGATAATACCGCTCATCTCACTGTACAGCGCATCCATGATCCTGGTGGCTATATGCTCAAGAAGATTGGAGGTCTTCTCCATCTCTCTCTTGACAATGAGATAGGCGGTCTGGTAGTTAAGAGTGTCACTGAGGTCGTCACTCTTCCCGGCTTTGGCGGTATCCGTCTCCAGGGCCACATCAACCATAAAGTGATTGCCTACTATCTGCTCTTCGCGGTAGTGGCCGTGAAAAGCATAAAACTCCATATCTTCAATTCTTATCAGTCCCATGATTAGTGTCGATGTATTAAAAAGCTACCTGTCAGCCATTTAAGGCTTCTCTGTAAGGAATCTGTTAAATATTTTAAAAATAGTTTGGTTTATAACGTAAACTAGTTTATATTTGTCGAGAATATTTACTCATGTAATGTAAAATTAGCAAAAGCCATGGAAAATGAAGAAAAATTGATGACGGGAGAGGAGAGTCTCGAGGTCATCACCCGTATGATTAATAAAACGAGGGTCAGTGTGACACAGACCAGCTTTCACCTGCTCTTCTGGGGCTGGCTGATATTTGCCTGCAGTCTTTCCGAGTTTCTGCTCTGGAGATACACGGACTGGACCAATGCCTGGTATGTCTGGTTCTTTGTGATACCGGGTGTCTTTGTTTCGCTGATCTATGGTTTCACAAAGGGGAAAAAGGAGCAGGTGTTTACTTATGGGACAAGAATATATGTATGGACATGGATGGCATTCCTGTTTTCATCGGTTGTCTTTTTTATTGTTCATCCGCTGGAAGAGGGCAATGCCTCAAAGTATATCCTGCTTCTGGCAGCGATGCCCCTGTTCATTTCGGGTGCAGTACTGAGGTTCAGGCCCCTTATCTGGGGAGGCGTATCGTTCTGGATCCTTGCCCTTGCTGCACATTTCGGAGGACCGGTTGTCTCCGGTCTTGCTATGCCGGTGGCTATGATCATAGGGTATCTTGTTCCCGGTTATTTACTCAGAAAAAGGGGCAGCCATGACGCCGTTCAGGGAGCTTGATCCGCTGCTTCATTCGCAGCTGCGACTGGCAATAATATCGATACTGATAAGTGTCGACAGCGCTGACTTCAGTTACCTGCGCGAGAAGACAGAGGCGACGGCAGGCAATCTCAGCGTACAGATAGGCAAGCTGAAAGATGCCGGGTACATCTCTGTGAGCAAGAGCTTCGGTGAGAGCTACCCCCAGACGATGTGCCGGATCACTGACCTGGGACGGCAGAAGTTCGCGGAGTATGTGGCGGCGCTGGGGGACTACCTTAAGCCGGGGTCTGAAGGTCTCAAGGTCTGAAGGTCTGAAGGTCTGAGGTCTGAAGGTCGGTCGCTTCGCTCCGTCTTGCGGTCTTGCGGTCGTGCGGTCATGCAGTCGTGCAGTCGTGCAGTCATGTCGGAGCGAAGCGGAGATCCTCGACCGTGAGGTCGGGACAGTCGTGCGGTCCAAAGACCTGACGAACAGCCTATTGATTTTAAAATTTAAATATGTAAATCCAGTGATCTATTGCCTGCCGGTGAATCCCAGGCCGCTGCCCTGGCCGATATTCCAGTAAGGCGGGTTGTAGACAGGTCCGCCGGCAACAGGGCACCGTGATGCATCAAAGGAGGGGTCGAGGTCAATAAAATCAAAGCCTCCCACACCGGCAGCAAAATGAATAGCACATGCCAGTCCCAGGTTGGTCTCTACCATGCAGCCTATCATGAGTTTCAGGTTGGCGCTCCGCGCTATAGCGGCAATATCCAGCGACTCCAGGATGCAAGACTTCATTAACTTGATGTTAATCACATCGGCACAGTTGGTACGCACAACACTGATTGCATCTGCTGCTGTGAACACCGATTCATCGGCACCGACCATGACCTCGGTGTTGTCACGCACAAATTTCATCCCGGCAAGGTCAGTCTTCAGCACCGGTTGTTCGAACAACACGGGATTAATACCCTGTTTCAGGACCTCATTGATGAAGCGCAGCGCCGTTTTGGGAGTATAACCCTGGTTGGCGTCGATAAGTATGCCGCATTCAGGAGCGCCGTCTCTTATTGCCAGCACCCTGTCAAGATCTTCCTTCAGGGTGGTCCCCACCTTTGTCTTGATGACCCTGAAACCCTCGGCTGCGAGTCCGGCAGCCTGCTTCTTTGCCTCTTCAGCAGGCACAATTGAAATAGTATAGTCAGTCTCTATCCTGTTTTCAGTTCCTCCCAGGAAATTATAAAAGGGGATCCCCAGGGCCTTTGTGTAAGCGTCAAGCAGGGCCATTTCGATGGCACACCGGGCCGCCGACTGTGCCCAGAAAGAGTTTCTCAGGGTACGGGCTACCGACTTGTAGTCATTTATATCCTGGCCGATAATAAAATCCTTGCAGCTGTTCAGTGTTCCGATGATTGTTGCCTGGTTCTCACCGTTGATCTGGATGATGGGAGCGGCCTCCCCATAACCCTCTATTCCATTCTCAAGAACAATTGTAACAAGGGCATTGTCGAGATGGGTCATTACACCCAGTGATATATGAAACGGTTCATCCAGCTCGGTATTTATCGGTTCGATGAACATCCCTGTGATCTTCAGTCCTTTTATACCTCCCGGCCTGGATGATTTTCTGTCTTCGCCCGGCAGGATGCCGGCCCCTAATGCAGTGGCAGTGGCTAATCCGCCTGCG
>QKGI01000005.1 GCA_003250475.1 Bacteroidota bacterium
GAGAGCATCGATGGCAGCCGTCATGAACGAAAGAAAATTGTCATAGCCGGGCTCTGCCTCCCTCTGCCGGCACCAGGTGTTAAACCTGTTGAAATCGGCACAAAAAGTCAGTACCACAGGGGCCTCAGTCACCATTGGCTGATTGAAGTGTGCCGGTGCCAGCCGCCTCTTCATCTCCTGGTCGCGCGTCACTATAATACTGTAAACCTGCATATTACCTGTTGTTGACGAGCGGGTGCCGGCAGTAAGAATACGCTCCAGTAATCCGTTATCCACCTCCTTACCGGCATATTTCCTAATACTCCTCCTTGTAAAAAATGTGTCGTTCATCTCTGTCTCTTCTGTTTCGCAGCAAAATAATTAAATAACGTTAAAATTTTACCTGACAAATTGCCTTATCTTACCTTAGCGATGAATAAAACAACAAAAACAAACCCCTATGAAAAAAATTCTGACAGTATTTCTTGTGCTCGTGATGGCGGGTTCATGCAGCCTGTGGGCACAGAAGAAGGATTCACGCAAAGAGGCGAAGGGATCTGAGAGCCAGATCAGGCCGGCAGTCTCCTCGTCGCTTTTCAGCGGTATCAGCTTCAGGTCGGTAGGACCGGCATGGGCTTCCGGCCGTATAGCTGACCTGGCAGTAAACCCGGGTAACCATTCCGAGATATATGCTGCCGTTGCTTCGGGCAACATATGGAAAAGCACCAACAACGGAACTACCTGGCGCCCGGTATTCGACAGGTACGGTGCCTATGCCATCGGGTGTATCGTTATTGATCCCAACAACCACAACGTGGTGTGGGCCGGCACCGGGGAAAACAACCACCAGCGCGCCCTTGGATGGGGTGACGGCATCTACCGCTCTGACGATGCAGGAGCAAGCTGGAAGAACATGGGTCTCAAGGAGTCGAGGCAGATAGGCGGAATAGCTATCGATCCCCGTAACGGCGATGTTGTCTATGTTGCGGCGGAAGGCTCGGCATGGGGACCGGGAGGTGAACGCGGCCTCTATAAAACAAATGATGGCGGCAGGAGCTGGGAAAAGATCCTTGACATAAGCGAGAACACCGGCGTCAACAATGTGGTCCTTGATCCGCGCAATCCGGACGTGATCTATGCCACGAGCGAACAAAGGCGCAGGCACGTGGGGATGAAGATCAGCGGTGGCCCTGAATCGGCAGTGTACAAGTCTGCTGACGGAGGCAAAACCTTCAATAAGATCATGAAAGGCCTTCCCTCTGTCGACCTGGGCGGCATGGGCATAGCAATCTCCCCGGTAAACCCTGATGTGCTGTACCTCATCGTCGAGGCCCAGGACGACGCGGGCGGCTTCTACAGATCGGTGAACAGGGGAGCCTCGTGGGAGAAGATGAACTCATACAGCGCCAGTGGCCAGTATTATAACAAGATCGTGGCCGACCCGGTGGATGTGGACAGGGTCTTCAGCCTCGACACATATACACAGATGACTGTTGACGGTGGCAGGACATGGTCACGGGTAAGCAACGAGGGACGCCATGTCGATGATCATGCCCTCTGGATCGACCCTGATGATACCGGGCACTTTTACATCGGCGGTGACGGCGGCATCTATGAGACATGGGATAACGGCAAGAACTTCATCTTCAAGTCGAACCTGCCGGTGACACAGTTCTACAGGGTGGCTGTCGATAACTCATACCCCTTTTATTATATCTATGGCGGCACCCAGGATAACAACTCGATGGGAGGCCCTTCTGCCAGCACAAGCAACGGCGTGGTCAACGACGACTGGTTTGTAACCCAGGGAGGCGACGGCTTCTGGGTGGCAATAGACCCGCTCGAACCCAATATTGTCTATACCGAGTCGCAGTACGGCAACGCGGCGAGGTACGACCGTCAGAGCGGGCAGAGCGTCAGCATAAAGCCCTATCCCGGTGAGAACGAGCTCACATACAGGTGGAACTGGGACACCCCTATCCTTATAAGCCCGCATAATAATAAACGTATCTATATCGCCGCCAACTTCCTGTTCCGCAGTGAGGACCAGGGAAGCCACTGGGACAGGATATCACCTGACCTGACGAGAAACGAGAACAGGGACAACTTCAGGATAATGGACAAGTACTGGCCTGCAGATGCTGTAGCAAAGAACAGGTCGACATCACTCTGGGGCACAATAGTCTCACTGACAGAATCAAAGGTACAGAAAGACCTGCTCTATACAGGAAGTGACGATGGAATGATCTCGGTCTCGGAAGACGGAGGCGCCAGCTGGAGGATGATAAAGACCTTTGCCGGTGTGCCCGAATATACTTATGTGAGCGACATCCTGGCCGACAGGTTCAATGCTGATATCGTCTACGCCACATTTAACAATCATAAGCGTGACGACTTCAAGCCCTATGTTATGAAAAGCACCGACAAAGGGAAGACCTGGACCTCAATCAGTGCCAATCTGCCAGTCAACGGTCCGGTGCATACCATCGAACAGGATCATATCAACCCTGACCTGCTGTTCCTGGGGACGGAATTCAGCTTCTTCGTATCGTTTGACGGCGGCACAAGCTGGACAGAGTTTAAAAAGGGTCTGCCTACGATCCCTGTCCGTGACATTGCCATCCAGGAGCGTGAGAATGACCTTGTCATAGCGACGTTTGGAAGAGGATTCTATGTCATTGACGACTATACCCCGCTGAGGAACTACAGGAAGGAGATAACCGAAAAACCAGGTTACATATTCCCTGTCAGGGACTCGAAGATGTTCGTGGTGACGAATGAGTTCAGCAACCAGGGATCAATGTATTACGTTGCCGACAACCCTCCCTATGGTGCAACAATAACCTATTATGTCGATAGCGTGCCAAAGACTGACGGTGAGATCAGGAAGGAGAAAGAGAAGAAGCTCTTTGAAAAGGGCGAATTCATCCCGCAGCCCACAGCCAGGGAGCTGAGTCTTGAGGAGAGGGAGATCAAGCCCTACCTTATCTTTACGATAACAGATGAGGAGGGCGATGTGATCCGCAAGCTCTACAAGACAGCCTCAAAGGGTGTTGGCCGTGTTACATGGAATTTCACATATGCCGGCTACCAGCCTGTCAGGCCTGTAGAGAAATTTAACCCGGTCTCCGAAGGCTCAGGACGGGGCCGCTGGGGTGGCGGTGGTATCTCCGTGATGCCCGGCAGGTACTTTGTATCAATGGCTATGTATGCCAAAGGTGAGGTGAAAGAGCTCGCCGGACCGGAGCCCTTTGTCTGCACGCCGCTCGATATCGTCACCATGCCTGTTACCGACGCTGCTGCCAGGGAGAGATGGATAAAAGAGGTCTCCGGGTTCTCGAAGGTAGCTTACGGAGCCATTTCTTATGCCGCCGAGCTTGACGGCAGGGTAAATACCATCATGCAGGCGATACACCAGACGCCTGAGGCTCCGGCATCGCTGATGCAGAAAGCCGTTGCCCTGGGCGATGAGATGAATGAGATCACATACCTCATCAGGGGGATATCTGTCGGAGCCAGCACCGAGGAGACACCTCCGTCACCGGTATCACTGTCGGCAAGGCTTTCAGCCATGTCAAGATCACTGTACGGTAACGCGGGTGATATTTCAGGCATCGCCGACCAGCAATACCAGGTACTGAAGAAAGAATTCCCGGCATTACTGGAGAGGATACGTAAAGCAGGTGAGGCCGTCGATGCCCTCAATGCAGAGCTTGACGAGATAAAGGCACCCTGGACCTCAGGCAGGGTTCCGAAACTATAACCTTTTGTCTGTATAACGCCAGAGGCGGGCTTCATGCCCGCCTCTGCTGTTATATCATACCTTATGATGCCCTGACGATGACCTGACGCCTAGAACCGTTGCGTATAACCATGGCAGTAAGGCACCTTGCCGTTCCTGAAATAGTAATCCTGGTGATATTCCTCCGCCGGGTAGAACTCTGAAGCCCTGGTCACCTTCGTGGCCACCTTCAGACCCTTATCCTTAAGTATACCCAGCAGTTTATCCGCCGTCTTCTTCTGTTCGTCATTCTTGTAGAAGATCTCAGACCGGTACTGGTCGCCTATGTCCGGTCCCTGGCGGCCTACCTGCGTGGGATCATGTATCTCGAGGAACAGTTTGAGCAGTTTCTCATACGAGGTCTTCTGCATGTCATATGTCACCTTTACCGTCTCGGCATGACCGGTGTTCCCCGTGCACACCTCGCGGTAAGAGGGGTTCTTCACATGGCCGCCGGTGTACCCCGATACCACGGCCATCACTCCCGGTTCCTTCTGCAGGAAGTATTCCACACCCCAGAAGCATCCGCCGGCGAAAAGCGCCGTTCCGTACCTGCCGGCCGGCAGTACCGCCGGCACAAAGTCGAGCGAGACGGAATTGACACAGTGACGTGTATTCTTTGGCGTGAAGCCCTCACCCGTGAATACATGGCCCAGGTGTCCGCCGCAAAACGAGCATACTATCTCCGTACGCCTGCCATCAGCATCCTGAAGATGTTTTACGGCGCCTTCAATCTCTTCGTCAAAGCTCGGCCAGCCGCAACCGGCATCGAACTTGGCGTCAGAGTGATAGAGCGCATTACCACACTGTTTGCAGAGATAAGTGCCTTGGGCATTGAACTTCTCATAAAGGCCAGTAAACGGATATTCAGTTGATTTGCTGATTATTACCTTTGACTCTTCTGTCGTCAGATCGTTAAACCCGGTTCTCCCCTGTGATGATAAATCCTTTTCCATTGAAAGCAAAGCTATCATTATGACTACTGTAAAATATGCGTGAGATTTCATAGACCTCATTTTTCATAATAACAACAATGGCGTGCGAAGGTTTAAAAAAGCTCACCCTCAAAATAATAATGTGGCACAAATATTGTTTTAAAAATAAAGTTATTTTTGTCCAAGACTTAAAGGCAGATAATATGAAAAAAATTGGTCTAATAGTTATCCTTGCTTTCCTGGCTGCGATTGTACTCAGCTCATGCAACCGAGAAACATGCCCGGCATACAGCAGCAACGATACTGAATTAACCGGGCAGGAAGGCTGATCATCATATACCTCCTGCTGCCAGTCTTACTATCTGCGGAATCATGATTATGAGATTGTGGCATGTTATATTGTTCATTATTGTCTGCGTACCGCTCGCAGGACAAGGAGATATTGACCCGCAGGACAGGATTTTCTGGCGCAATGAAACGTCTGTCGGTGCGGCGCTCAACTCCGACGGCTGGTCGTTTATATACCGTGATCTCAGGCAGACCAGACCATCACACCGCTATTTTATCGAAGGGAGTGTTGAAGGCTTCAAGCACCCGAAGGAGATTAAGCTCTCCAACTACTATTTCCAGAGCCCCGGTTCGTTTGTCTTTGGCAAGCTGAACTCCACCTGGACTGTCGGTGCGGGAGCAGGATACCAGATTGAGATCTTTGAAAAGCACGACCTGGGAGGAGTATCCGTCAGCTGGTTTGGAGGAGGAGGCGCCACCCTGCTCTTCGCCAAGCCGATCTATTATAAGATTATTGTGCTGTTGAGCCAGGACTACTACACCATTGAGGAGCAGAAATTCGACCTTACCATACACCAGCCCCTGGATATCATGAGCAAAGCCTCCTTCTTCAAGGGCTTCGACGAGATCAAGCTCTATCCCGGGCTGTATGCCCGTACCGGCTTCAATTTTGAGTACAGCAAGAATGACAGGGTCACCCATGCCATAGAGGTGGGAGCATCGCTGCATGCCTTCACAGCAAAGATACCCATCATGGCAAGCGAAGATAACAAGCAGTTTTTTCCAGCCATATTTATAAGTTACAGGATCGGGATGATACTTGATCCGGTCAGCCAGGGCGGGATACTCAGGATGTTACGCCACAGGCAGTCAGAATAATTTACACTCCTCTTTGACCTCTCCTTTTTATTTTATACTTTTGTCGTTCATTTTAATAACCGTATTAACATAAATGCAATGGCAAAGATTAAAGTAGCAATCAATGGTTTCGGGAGGATAGGCCGCAATGTATTCAAGCTGGCATTTGAAAAACCCAATATTGAAATTGTAGGGATCAACGATCTTACAGACACAAAAACACTCGCTCACCTTCTCAAATATGACTCGACACAGGGACAGTTCCCGGGAGTCACTTATGATGAGCAGAATATTATCGTCAGGGGCGACAAGATAAAAGTCACCTCTGAAAAGAATCCTGCGGCTATTCCATGGGAAGTAACACCTGATATCGTTATCGAGTCAACCGGTATCTTCACTTCAAAGGAGAGTCCCAAGGGTGGATATGGCGACCATCTGAAAAACGGTGCAAAGAAGGTTATCCTCACCGTTCCTGCCAAGGATGCTATTGATGCAATGATTGTTGTCGGCGTCAACGACGATATGCTCAAGCCCGAGCACTCATGCGTCTCTAACGCATCATGTACCACCAACTGTCTTGCTCCTGTAGCCAAGATCCTCAATGACAACTTCGGTATCGAGGTAGGTTATATGACTACCATCCACTCATATACCAATGACCAGCGCATCCTCGATCTGCCGCACAGGGACCTTCGCAGGGCCAGGTCTGCTGCTCTTTCACAGATACCCACCACCACCGGTGCAGCAAAATCAGTCGGTAAAATCATTCCTGAGCTGAAAGGTAAGCTTGACGGTATCTCCGTGAGGGTTCCGACGCCCACAGGCTCACTCGTTGACCTCGTTGCCGTCCTGAAGAAGGCAGCCACCAAAGAGGAGATCAACGCCGCAGTTAAGAAAGCTGCCGAAGGTCCGATGAAGGGTGTTCTCGAATATACCGAAGACGAGATAGTATCGGTAGATGTGATACACAATCCTGCATCCTCCGTCTTCGATGCACAGAGCACTATGGTCAATGGCACCATGATCAAGGTCCTTTCATGGTATGACAATGAATGGGGTTATTCGGCAAGATGTGTCGACCTCATCGAGATGATGGGCAGGATGCTGTAAAACAGCCCGGGCAACAGACCGGAAATCATAATTACAATACAAGGAGAGGCTGTCGCAAATGATGACAGCCTCTCCTGTTTCAGCCAGGTGCTTTTCCACAGGCACAACATATGCAGGCACACGATTCCCGGGAAGGCAGGGGTGCCTTTCCTGGTGATCCGGTAAAATTGACTGGTTTTATTTTCTGACCATGCCCGGGGTCACAATACCATCTGCACATCCATGTTAACGCCGGCAGCATCGCGGTAATGCTCTCCCAGCTCATGCATGGCCTCATCATCCTCTTCATAAAGCCAGGTGATCCTTATCCTGTACCGCGGTGCCCTGTAACCGCTTATCATCCTGAGCACGTCACGCAGGGCCTTCGATGATCCGCTGTTTATATATTCCAGGAATATCACCACCCTGAGCTGGCTGAACCTGCTCAGATGTTGTTTTATCCACTCCTCAAGGGGGTTATAGATGATCTCCGGCCTTTCGGCTATCGACCTGCCGGTGACGCTTAATACATCCTCATCCGGGTCATAGGTGATCCGGGGTATGTTGTTTGAGCCTGCCTGAATTATCTCAATACTCATGGCTTTCTTCCTACTTCAGACGAATCAGGCACTAATATAATTCAAAATTATTCATAACGCAAGGCTTCAATGGGGTCAACCGCTGAAGCTTTGACTGCCGGGAAATAACCCGATGCTATCCCCACTATAAAGCATGCCATTACTCCGCCTATAACCCAGAGCCAGGGTATCGTGAAGCTTGATCCCATGCCCAGGGAGACAAGGTTGCCAATGAGAATGCCGGCCAGGATGCCCAGCAACCCTCCCATCTGCCCTATTATCACCGACTCGTAAAGGAACTGCTGCCTTATAACCGATTTCCTGGCTCCCAGGGCCTTGCGCACACCGATCTCCCGGGTGCGTTCCGTGACAGAGACAAGCATGATGTTCATCAGTCCCACTGCCGCACCGAACAGTGTTATCAGGCCGATGATGGTCGCCGCAAGGGTGACATACCTGATGTTCTCCATCAGGATCTCAATTATTGAATCACTCTTCTGCACATTAAAATCAGACTCATCACGCGGGTCAAGACCGCGTACAATGCGGAATACCCCCTCTGCTTCGGAAACCATCATATCGAGGCTGACCGACTTCTGAGGCATTATACCTATATTATATGTAATATTGGGGCGAGAGAAATACTGCCTGGCAGTGGTGATCGGTATGATCGTTATCTGATCATTGCCCATGACGCTGCTGCCCTTGCTCTTGATGACGCCGATGACAGTCAGCTTAAGCCCCGGCAGGCTTATCTCCTGCCCCAGGGGATCAACGCCCGGGAAGAGAAAACGTACCACATCCGGACCTATAATGGCTACATGCCGGCTGCCAAGCAGGTCCTCAGGCGAGAAATTACGTCCTGAAGCAAGCTCCTGTCCGGCAATGGTAAGATAATCCTCATCCGCCCCTATGATGGCCACATTGGGATTGGTCTTGTTGTTTCTGAAACGAAACTCGGCAAGCCTCGAGGCACTGAAGGAGACCGATACCCAGGCCGGTTCATTGAACCTGTTCTTGAACTCCATAGCCTCCCTGTAGGTTATGTGCGAGTGATTCTTCGTCCTGTAGTGCTTGTCACCGACCGTCACCCTCATCGAGCGCGATGTTATCGAGAAAGAATTGGCACCCATCATCGTGAACTGCTCGGTGAGAGTGCTCTTCAACCCGTCGATGGCGGTCAGTATCCCTACCAGTGCCATAATGCCGAAAGCAATGATTGACATGGTGAGGACAGCCCTTACCCTGTTTGATTTAATTGCCTTTAATGCAACTCTTATGTTTTCCCAAAATAATGTAAGCCAGCTCACCTGATACCTCCGGATTGTAATAAGGAACTAAGATACATCTTTTCTCAGTTCCTGCTTAGCAGGCAAGAAAAATGATAATTTTCAGAATTATTTTTAAGAATTTAGTTGTATATTTAAATTCTTAGTTATATCTTTGTACTAGTTAAAAGAAAGAAAAGATGGATATACGTGAACTGACAAGGGCTGAGGAGGATGTAATGCAGGTGTTATGGAGGCTGAAAAAAGCCTTCATCAAGGAGATACTGGAAAAGTTTGATGAGCCAAAGCCGGCTTATTCGACGATCAGTACTATCATAAGGATCCTGCAGGATAAGGGATTTGTTAATTACAGGGCATATGGGAGGACATACCAGTACTTCCCGGTCATCTCAAAGGATGATTACCGCAAGGCACAGATGAACAACTTCGTGCGCGACTACTTCTCGAACTCTTACCAGAAGATGGTTAGTTTCTTTGCAAGGGAAGATTCCATTACCGTAAAGGATATGGAAGATATTATGGAGATGATGAAAAAATCGGGAGTCAGTAATTAGTATGGCGATGAACAGTCTTATTGAATATGCAGTAGAGAGCAGTATCTGCCTGGCGTTGTTATGGATATTTCATGAAATTGCCCTGAAAGAAGATACACGGCACAGGAGGAACAGGTTTTATCTACTTTTTTCGATGGTATTCTCAGCCATCGTGCCTCTGCTCAACATCAGGATCAACGGTGCTCACAACTTTTTCCCTGAGGGCGGGCTGGTCTCTTTCATGCTTCCTGAGGTGGTCATTTCTCCATCAGGTTCTGCAGGACAGTATGAAAGTTATCCCGCCCTTCTGCGGGAGATATACCTGGCAGGTCTTCTTTTTACGACGGGAGCAATAGTGTTCCGCACCGCCGGGCTCGCCAGGCTCTTCCTTACAGGTAAGAGAGACGGGAAGGTGACGGTCTTTGATTCTGCGGACCAGGCGTGCTTTTCTGCCCTGGGCCATATATTCATCAGCAGCTCGATAACCCATGACAGGGCGGAAAGGATGATCAACCATGAGATGAAGCATGTCAGGCTGGGACATCACACTGACCTTGTCATTGTGGCAGCCATCTCCGTACTCCAGTGGTTCAATCCGGTTGTTTACCTGATGCGCAGGTCACTCCAGGCAGTACATGAATACGAGGCTGACAGCGAATGTATTACCGGGGGTGAAGACCTGCTCTCGTACCAGGAGCTGCTCATAGCCTCGGTCTTCAGAAGCAGGATACCCATATTCTCAAATACATTTTCAAAATACTCACTTCTTAAAAACAGAATAACCATGATGACAAAGAAAAAAACCGGAGGCGCAGCCTCTCTGAAGATGATCCTTGCCCTTCCTCTTGCCTTCGCGCTTGTGTTTATGTTCTCCTGCAAGGGAAATGCTGACAGCTCCAAAAGCGAACCTGTCGCTGAGAAAGCAGCGGAGACACCACAGGAAGTATTTACCGTTGTAGAGAACATGCCTGTGTTCATGAACGATACTACGAATGCTGAACTATTTAAATGGATCTCTGCAAACTTTGAGTACCCTGCCGAGGCCAAGGAAAAAGGGATCCAGGGCAGGGTCCTTGTCCAGTTCGTGATTGACGAGAAAGGAAACGTAACCAGTCCGGAGGTTGTTGAGGGTGCCGACCCGCTGCTTGATGAAGCTGCCCTCGCACTCTTTGCCAAGCTCCCGCAGTGGAGTCCCGGTAGCCAGAGAGGCGTCCCTGTTAAAGTGGCCATGACCATTCCGATCACCTTTAAATTGCAGTAACTATACAGAACTTGTCTTAAGAGGCCCCCGGGCCTCTTTTTTTTCACCTTTTCATTTTTATACCTTTGCCTGTGTGAAAAAGAGCTTGACATTACAACAACGGGCTGAGGCTTTTGCGGCGCTGGGTGAGGTTATGCGCGATGGCGCCGCCGGTTCTGCAGCCGGGCCGGCCTCGCGGTTCTCGGGACTGATAGAGGATCTCCATCTTTCCAACCCCTGGTTCACACCGGACAATGTAAGACGTGCCGTTGCAGCCACCGGCAACACCCTGACCATGGAGAAGCTGCAGCAATGGCTTTCCGGGTACCCTGGGGCCGCAGATGACACTGCCCCGGTAACAGCCGGGGTGGTGATGGCCGGTAATATCCCGATGGTCGGCTTCCACGACCTCCTCTGTGTACTTATCACAGGCAACCGCCTCCAGGCCAGGCTGAGCACAAAGGATGAGATGCTGATGAGAGCTGTTACCGGGACCCTTACAGCTATTGAACCGGCCTTCGCCTCGTCAGTGGAGCTGACCACCGACAGGCTGAAAGGCTTTGACATGGTGATAGCCACCGGCAGCAACAATACCTCACGGTACTTTGAATACTACTTCAGAAACGTGCCCTCCATAATACGTCGTAACCGTAACAGTGTAGCCATACTCGACGGGACAGAGACCAATGATGAACTTGAGCTCCTGGCTGACGATATCTTCTCATACTTCGGCCTCGGCTGCCGTAACGTCTCGAAGCTGTACCTGCCGGAAGGATATGACCCTTCAACACTTATCCCCTTCTGGAAAAAGTACGAGTCACTCAGGTCACATTATAAATATGCTGTGAATTATGACCACAACAAAGCCGTCATGATCGTCAACAGGGAACAATTTATCGACGGAGGATTCGTGATGCTGAAGGAATCAACGTCGCTGACTCCCCCCATGGCTGTGGTAAATTACTCCTTCTACCGGCAGGGAGAAACACCCCCGCATACCGTGGAAGAGGCTGAGAACCTGCTCCAGTGTGTGGCCGGACATGGCCACCTGCCCTTCGGTACCAGCCAGCAACCCGAACTCTGGGATTATGCAGATAATATTGACACAATTCACTTTCTGCAAAATAAACAGGGTAATGTAAACGTATATTAAAAAATATTAAATTGCACAGATTGAAAAAGCAATTGCGATGGTTTACAGGTTTATAGTATTATCCGATGAAGATGAGGCATTTATAAGGGAGTTTGAATTCCTCGAGACGCAGTCCCTGCTGGATTTCCATAACGCTCTGCAGGAGGAACTGGAGTTCGATAAATCGCAGATAGCTTCATTTTATATGGCTACCGAAAGCTGGGAGAAAGAGGAAGAATTTACCCTGTTTGATATGGGTGCCGGTTCGTCGACAATGGAAAATGCAGTGCTGGAGGAGGTTATTTTCCGCAAAAACCAGAAACTTCTCTATGTTTTTGACTTTTTCAATGACAGGGCTCTCTTCATAGAATATGTGGGAGAGATACAGGAAGATGAAAGCAGGGATTACCCTGTCTGTACAAACTCAAAAGGACTGCCTCCGAAACAGGTCACCTTCGGCGGCGTAGCACGCAAGAAATACAACAATCTCCTGGTCACTGACGACGACGACGATGATGTGGATGAGGATGTGGTCGATGATGAGATATTCTTTGACGGGGATGATGAGGAGGGCCTGTCGGAATTCGACAATATCGAAAATATGGATGACGAGGAGGACTGACCCCTTCCGTCGTCTTACCCGATGAAAAATACACTTATAGTAATCCCGGGCCCTACCGGCGTGGGCAAGACTGATTTGTCCATCAGGCTGGCAACCAGGTTAGGCTGTGATATCATTTCATGTGACTCGAGGCAGTTTTACCGTGAGATGAAGATAGGCACCGCCGCTCCCGGTGAGGAGCAGCTTGCTATGGTCAGGCATCACTTCATCGGTTTCCTGTCGGTGACAGACTATTACAGCGTCAGTCTCTATGAACGTGATGTCATTAAACTGTTACCGTCACTCTTCGCCCGTAACCCGGTGGCTATCCTGACCGGTGGCTCAATGTTGTATATGGATGCCGTTTGCAGGGGCATGGATGATATCCCGGATACCGATCCGGCTGTCAGGCAGAAATATATAGAGATGTACCGGAGGGAGGGTATAGCGGGACTCCGCCTGGCGCTCAGAATGCTTGATCCCGACCATTATGCAAAGGTTGACCTTCATAATCCCCGCCGTATCATGAGAGCCCTGGAGATAACGGAAAGCACGGGAAGACCCTACTCCTCGTTCCTTACTACGGCGGTGAGAGAGCGCGACTTCAGGATAATAAAAGCCGGGATGACCCGCGAACGTGCTGAGCTGTACCGCAGGATAGACGAAAGAGTGGATGGGATGATCAGGGCAGGACTGGAACAGGAGGTGGCGGGACTGGCTCCTTACAGGCACCTCAATGCCCTCAGGACGGTGGGCTACCAGGAGATCTTCAGCTCTCTTGACGGTGACATCACCCGTGATGAGGCTGTCAGGCTGATAAAACGTAACACCAGGCGGTATGCCCGTAAGCAGCTTACATGGTGGAACAGGGATAACACGATCACCTGGTTCGATGCCGGTGAGAGTGAAAGGATGATAACTGAGATTGAGAGGCTGCTGTCAGCCTGATGAAGTGTCAGACCGGCTCCCTGAGCCTGCGTATCACCTCGGCCGGATCCGAAGAGGAGAAGACAGTGCTGCCGGCCACAAGCACATCGACACCGGCATGCACAAGCACAGGCGCATTCTGAAGATCTATGCCTCCGTCGACCTCAATAAGAACATCATAGCCACCCTCATCGATCATGCTCCTCAGCTCCCCTATCTTGTTGATGCTGCCCGGGATGAAGGTCTGTCCGCCGTAGCCCGGGTTGACAGTCATAAGGAGAACCATATCGATGTAGGGGAGTATATCCTTCAGCAGTATCACAGGGGTATGCGGATTGAGCGTTACCCCGGCCTTCATCCCCAGCCTCCGTATCTCCGTTACCGTACGGTGGAGGTTCTGGCATGTCTCGTAATGGACAGTCAGGTTGGTCGCGCCTGCATCCCTGAAACGCTGCAGGTACCTGTCAGGGTCGATGATCATCAGGTGAACATCGAGTGGCTTGACGGAGAGGTCACGCACCACCTCTATCACCGGGAACCCGAAGGAGATATTGGGCACAAACACACCGTCCATTATGTCGAGATGGATCCAGTCAGCCACGCTGTCGTTGAGCATCTCAACTTCCGAAGCAAGGTTCGCAAAATCAGCAGCTAGAATTGACGGGGCAACAAGATGGCTCATGACAAAAAGATCAGGATTAAATAAATCACCCCAGATAAGATTTCAGTATACGGCAGCGTGTTGTGAACTGGATGCGTTTGATGGCTTTCTCCTTGATCTGCCTCACTCTTTCCCGTGTGAGCTTAAGCTCCTCTCCTATCTCCTCGAGGGTATAGGGATGTTTCATCCCGATGCCGAAGTAGAGCTTCAATACCCTCGCCTCACGCGGGGAGAGTGTATTGAGTGCTTTCTCTATCTCATATGAAAGTGATTCGTTGATAAGATTGCGGTCAGGACTCGGCGTGTCGTCATTCTGCATCACGTCGTACATCGTGTTGTCCTCCTCAGAGCTGATGGGGGCGTCCATACTGAGTGTGCGACCGTTGGTGCGTATAGCCTCCTTGACATCCTCCGGAGCCAGTTCCAGCAGCTCGGCTATCTCCTGCGCCGAAGGCTCACGCTCAAACTCCTGCTCAAGCTTTGAATAAGCCCTGTTGATCCTGTTAATGGAACCTATTTTGTTGACCGGAAGCCTGACAATCCTTGCCTGCTCGGCCAGCGACTGCAGTATGGCCTGTCTTATCCACCACACCGCGTAGGAGATGAACTTGAAGCCCCTGGTCTCATCAAACCGCTGTGCAGCCTTGATCAATCCCAGGTTACCTTCATTGATGAGATCGGGAAGAGTCATTCCCTGGTTCTGGTACTGCTTCGCCACAGACACCACGAAACGCAGGTTTGCCTTTACCAGCCTGCCAAGCGCGTCATGGTCACCGGTACGTATGCGCCGTGCCAGCGTCACCTCCTCCTCAGGAGTGATGAGCTCAACCTTCCCTATCTCCTGCAAATACTTGTCAAGCGAGGGCGTATCACGGTTTGTAACCTGTTTGGTTATTTTTAACTGACGCATTGACAATAAGTTAGAATAATTCCAGCCGTTCTATGAAGCAAAAGCCTACAAGTCTACTAAAAAACTCTCAATAAAACAAATAATGTGCATTTTTTCGTCATCAAAAACCACTTCGAAAGAGGCATCAATACTCTAAATATATGTTAAACAGGTTATTTTTATTGCGGCAATTTGTATTTTAACGATTTTATGTGTAAAATTGCACCGGATAATTGGCGAAAGCCGGTTACTCTGTCGGCGGGATTTTTTCATTCCCCACTTCAGCAAAAAAACAATCGTACTTAATTTTCTACACATTTCACAACATGCATGATATTCTTGAACTGAGCGAAATGCTTGTTCCCGAATTGAGGGAGATAGCAAAACAGCTCAAAATAAAGAGGGCTGAACTCCTCAAGAAACAGGACCTTATCTATAAGATCCTTGACCAGCAGGCTATTGATGCAGCTGATGCGCGCAAGACAGGTAAAAGCGAAAGCACGTCATCTGACAGGCAGCAGGAACGCTCCGGCCAGCAGAAACCCAGGCAGGCAAGCCGCCCTGGGCAGCAGCAGAAACAGGCGCAGCAACAAAAACAACAGCTGCCGCAGCAACAAAAGCCGCAACAAAAACAGCAACAACAACAACAGCAAAAACCACAGCAACAGCAGGCATCTCAGCAATCTCAGGCTCAGCAACAACAAGGGCAGCAGCAGCAAGGGCAACAGCAGCAGTCCCAGCAGTCGCAGCAGTCGCAGCAGCAGCAGGACCAGAAGCAGAGACCGCCGCAGCAACAGCAACAGCAACAGCAGCAACAACAATGGCAGCAGCAGGGCCGCAACAAGCGTCCCCGCACCTACAGGAATGATCAGCAGGGACAGCACAGGCCCGACGGCGGTCGTCCTCAGCAGTCGCAGCAGGCGCAGCCGCTTCCCTCAAGGCCCAAAGACCAGGCCCAGCAACAATCGCAGGCTCAGCAGCAACAGTCGCAGGCTCAGCAGCAACAGTCACAGGGTGAAAAACTGCTGTTTGCCCCTGATGCCGTCGCTGACAATGACCAGGAGCTTCTCAGGTATAATGAGCCGGATATAGAAAACGGAATCATCAGGGAGGCAGCCACCACCGACAGCACAGTCGTCATCCCCCCGGCTACTAATGAAGAGACGGCCCGT
>QKGI01000058.1 GCA_003250475.1 Bacteroidota bacterium
TTCTGAATGATCCCTTTATATCATCCCAGATACTCATCAGTAAAGCGTTTTTGTTGTCTTACGCCAGTAGCGTATCATTATGTAACCAAAGATCATGCCACCGAGGTGTGCCGCATGGGCTATGTTGCTTCCCGGGCTGGTGATGGCCAGGTAGAGCTCGATGAGGCCGTAACCTATGACCACATACTTGGCTTTCACAGGTATGGGCGGGAAGATGAACATGAGTTGAGTGTTGGGGAACAACACCCCGAAGGCAAGCAGCACCCCGTATACCGCTCCTGAGGCTCCCACGGTGGGTATGTTAAGCACGAGGTTCAGGTTTCCCATCTGTGCGTCGGCGAAGTTCCTGCCCTGCAGCAACAGATCCTTGCCGCTGTCATAAACATACTGGAGCTGTTCGGGGGTAAGGACGGTCATCGCCTTGTTGTACTGTAGGTACTGCACCAGCTCGTGGGTGAAGGCTGCGCCCAGTCCTGTTACCAGGTAATAGAAGAGGAAGCGTTTCGGGCCCCATACCCGCTCGAGGATCCTTCCGAACATCCACAGGGCGAACATGTTGAAGAGGAGATGAACGACGCCACCATGCATGAACATGTGCGTCACCACCTGCCATGACCTGAAGAACTCCGATTTCGGGAAGTAGAGACCGAGCATGCTGTTGAGATCGGTTCCCGAGACCGTCTTCACCGCATAGGTAAGCAACAGCATGACCGCATTGATGATGATGAGGTTCTTTACCACCGGCGGCGTGTCTGCAAATATCCTGTTCATGATTCCAATTTCTCTGTTAAGACCGCAAATTTAGCCATTATGTCCGAGATTCAGCTGAATCTGCGGTCAAGCTCTTCCATTGTGATGATATTCATCACTGTTTTGCCTGTGGGAGAGTAGTTTGGCATGGCACAGGCAAAGAGCATGTCAAAGAGCTCCTCCATCTCCGTCTGTGTCAGCGGGGTGCCGTAGGCTATCGATGATGCCTTTGCCATGGAGAGGGCCACCCTCTCGCGGGCACCTATCGACGGGTCGGCCATCGTCTGCTTGTATTCCGTGATGAGTGTCTCGAGCATAGCCTGGGGGCTGGCATTACGACTGTCGGCAGGGTGGCCGGTGATGGTCACCGTGTTACCGTCGCCGGTGCTGATGGCAAAGCCCAGCGTCCTGAGCTCATCTTCTATCTCTCGTAGTATGACTATATCGCCGGGACTGAGCTCTGTCTCCACGGGGAAGAGCGACACCTGTGCCGGCTTCGGTCCGTCGCCGAGTGAGGAGAGGTACCTCTCGTACAGCACCCTCTCGTGTGCCCGGCGCTGGTCGATCATCATTATGCCTGAGATGACAGGGCACATGATATACCTGTTCTTCACCTGGAAAAAGCGTCGTTGCCCGGAAAGACCTTCGCCGCCCTCATCCTTCCCGCTGCGTGTTGTGATGGTGAAGAGCGACTCCCAGCCTCGGGGCGTCTCTTTGCCGTCGTCACCCTTCCATTTTGTCTCCGGACGGTGGTATTCGGTGCCGTCAAAGGGGTTGAAGCTATGGTCCACCTCTATGTGCGGCATGCCCGGCACCGGTGTGCTGCCCGTCATGACGGGTATCTCCACGGCTCCTTCGGGACCGAAGTCTATCGACGGAACCACGTTGAAGCGTCCCAGCGCCTCGCGCACCGAGGCGAGCATGATCTGCCACACTGACCGCTCATCCTCGAACTTGACCTCGGTCTTGGTAGGGTGTATATTGACGTCTATGGCCGACGGGTCGGCGGTCATGTATATGAAGTATGCCGGCACCGTCTCGGGCGGCAGTATGCCCTGGTATGCCTCGAGGACGGCGCGGTGCAGGTAAGGATGCCTGATATACCTGTTGTTGATGAAGAAGAACTGTTCGCCTGCCGAGCGGCGTGCGTTCTCCGGCTTGCCGGCGAAGCCGCTGATGCTTATGATGGAGGTGACGGTCTCGACGGTCACCAGGTTCTGGTTGTAGTGCCTGCCGAACAGCGCCACGATGCGCTGCCGGTGGTTGCCGGCAGCGAGACGGTATATCTCCTGGTCGTTATGTATGAGGGTGAACCGTATCTCAGGGTGGGAGAGAGCCACGCGCTGGAACTCGGTGATGATATGCCTGAACTCCGTGTTGTCCGACTTGAGGAACTTACGGCGTGCAGGGACGTTGTAAAAGAGGCTCTTCACGGTGAACACCGAGCCGGCAGCGCAGGAGCAGGGCTCCTGTTTTATCACCCTCGAGTTGTTTATCTCTATCAGCGTCCCTGCCTCGTCCTCCTCCCTCCTTGTACGCAGCTCCGTCATCGCCACGGCGGCGATGGAGGCCAGGGCCTCACCGCGGAACCCCTTGGTGGTTATCGAGAAGAGGTCGTCGGCGGATGATATCTTGGAGGTGGCGTGACGCTCGAAGGCCAGGCGGGCGTCGGTCTCGCTCATGCCGCTGCCGTTGTCTATCACCTGCACCAGGGTGCGGCCCGCATCGCGTATGACGACGCTTATCTCCGTAGCCCCGGCATCGACGGCGTTCTCCGCCAGCTCCTTGACGACGGAGGCGGGACGCTGTATGACCTCGCCGGCAGCTATCTGGTTGGCAACGGAATCGGGAAGGAGCTTTATGATATCACTCATCGGCAGGACTAAAAGAAGCGGATATAGATATATACGGCCAGCACCATCACCATGATGATGACGAGGAGCCTGATCATGGAGTGTCTGTCGACCCGTTCCTTGTTACGGTGGAAGTAGTTTTTCATGTCGCCGCGCATGATCTTCGACCTGTAGGGCTGGTTATCATTCTGACCCTCTTCGGGCGCCTTACCGGCATCCGACTCCTTTCGCAGGGCCCTGAGGCGTTCTTCGCGCTCTTCCTTCACCGGGTCATAGTAACGGGGTACGTAGTTGAAGCCGCGCGGTTTGTTCTGTTTGAAGAAACTCGGGATTGCCATAATACACTTTTTACAAAAGTACTAAGAAAACCCTGAAATCTGAACAGGGGAGGCAGGATGCCGGGAATCATATTGAACACTTTTTCGTAACTTTGGTGTTCTAACCCTGATACATGAGAGATGAAGCTTCTTGTCACTTATGCCGGTAGCACCGGGCCGGCAGCCGGTGTGGCGGACCGTATTGCCAGGGTGATGACCGGCCTGGGGGCCGAGGTGACATTGCTGCCGATGAGTGAGGTGACAACGGTTAAGGGATTTACTGCTGTCATTGCCGGCAGCATGGAGCAGGCCGGGGGCTGGATGACCGGGGCCCTGGAGTTTGTCAGGAGGAACCAGGAGGCACTTAACAGGAAGCCTTTTGCTGTTTTTACGATAATACCCTCCCTGGCCACAGACAAGGGTGCTGAGTCGCACATGGTGGTGATGCAGTATACGGCCCACGTACGCGGCATGGTGCATACCGTCAGCGAAGGCTTTTTCAGCGGCGAGCCTGAGAAGAGGGAGGACCCAAAGCCCGGCGAGAGATCCAGGTTCAAGCTGAAGATCCTTCTCGGTCTCCTGAGGGAGGGAGAGAACCGCAGCCAGTCGGAGATAGAGACATGGGCCGCAAAGCTGCACGAGAAGATCGTACGCGAGACATCGCAGGGAGCCACAGGCCCGGTACACGGACTATAACGGTGGTCCGTTTTTCACTGTGAGAGAAGAAGAATGGTATGAGTGTTTATGAGGCAGCGAGGGGCTGTCTCATTTTATCTTCACATATTTCTCCGAGGTATAGTTGCTTTTATCCACTTCACCCATCTCGTCTGCCGGCCAGACCTGGATGAGGGTGTCGTTCTGGACTACTATACGCATTCTGAGGGTTTTCCCCACCAGGTCCGGAGTGCTATGGTATTTTATTGTCTCTTTATAGACAATGCCCTCCAGGGTATATGATCCCCCGCCGAATGCAGATACTTTGGCGCTGTCGAGGATATAATCACCGACGAACATCCAGTAGTTGTTGCACCACATCTTCACCTGGCTTCCCTGGTAGTCGCCGGGGTATGTAGCTGTTGTGGTATCGTTGACCACCTGTCTGGCGTAGATGAGGTCCCACGCGCCGACGACAGGGTTAGGTGGTTCCTGGTTACATGCGGTGATGAAGAGCAGGAACAGAGAGGCGATAATTAATGCAGGTTTCTTCATAAGCATAGAATTAAATTAATATTACCCTCCTGACGATATGTAAATTTACGCCATGGCAATACACAAGTCAAGTTTTTTTGGCCGGGCAGAGGGCTGCACAGAAGAGGTGTGGCTCACCTGAAATTTCAGGATAAAGGTGCTTCCGCCAGCAGGGGATGGGTCTTGTGGTTTTACCTGGCAGAAATGGTTA
>QKGI01000012.1 GCA_003250475.1 Bacteroidota bacterium
GATAAGGTCTGAAGGTCTGAAGGTCTGAAGTCTGAAGGTCTGGGGTCTGAAGGTACATTTGCCTACCCTGCAGACTGGCTCCTTCGCTATCCCGACATACCATGTCGGGACTTAACGCTCGGTCCGGTCTGAGGTCTGAAGGTCGTGCAGTCGTGCGGTCGTGCAGTCATGCGGTCTTGTCGGAGCGTAGCGGAGATCCTCGACCGTGAGGTCGGGACGCCTGGGTCAGGCATATTTCTCTGCCAGCCTTGTGGCCACAAGCATACCGTCGACAGCCGACGAGACAATGCCCCCGGCATATCCTGAGCCTTCACCTGCAGGGTATACTCCTTCCGTCATCACCGCATTCAGCCTCTCAGTGTCACGTGTTATCCTTACCGGTGACGAGGTACGCGACTCAACAGCAGCAACCAGTGCCTGGTCGGTGACAAAACCCTTCATCTTACGCCCGAAATCATCAAACGCCTGCTGCAGCCGCCTAACCATATCTTCCGGCATCCACGCGTGAAGGGCTGACGGTGTCAGGCCCGGGAAATATGAACCTTCCGGCAGGGTGGCCGAGGCCCTCCCCCTGATGAAGTCGGTAAGGCGCTGCGCGGGGGCCCGCTGTGTCTTACCTCCCTCCTCCCAGGCCATTTTTTCAAGCGTAGCCTGGTATAGGATACCTGACAGAGGCCCGTCACCATACTTCATGGCGTCCTCTTCCCTGACCTCCGTCACTATGCCACTGTTTGCCCATCGTGAGTTGCGGTGTGAGGGCGACATGCCGTTCACCACCACCTCCCCGTCGTCTGTCGCCGAAGGGACCATGAAGCCTCCCGGGCACATACAGAAAGAATATACGCCACGGCCACCGGCCTGCGTCACGAGGTTATAGGCTGCTGCCGGCAGGTATTCTCCCCTCGCCCTGCCGTGATACTGTATCCTGTCGATGAGATCCTGCGGGTGCTCAACCCTTACTCCCATGGCAAAAGGTTTAAAATCAAGCCTCACCCCGGCATCATTGAGAATATGGTAAATATCCCTTGCCGAATGACCCGTGGCAAGTATTATATCATCAGCCGTCCAGGTCTCGTTGCCATTGACCGTCACCCCCCTGAAGATACCGTTCTCAATCTTCATGCCTGTGATACGCTTGCCGAACAACACCTCACCGCCGGCGCCGGTGATCGTGTTTCTTACTGCGGTTATAACTCCCGGCAGCCTGTCTGTTCCGATATGAGGATGGGCTTCATAAAGTATGGCCGGGTCAGCCCCGTGAAGCACCAGCAGTTCAAGGACCCTGCGGTTGTCACCCCTCTTTTTTGACCTGGTATACAGCTTGCCGTCGGAGAAGGTGCCGGCCCCGCCCTCACCAAAACAGTAGTTGGAGTCGGGAAGAACGATATGCTTTGTACTTATGGCAGCCACATCCTTCTTGCGCTCCTTCACCTCCCTGCCGCGTTCCAGTATCACAGGCTTAAGCCCTGCCTCTATGAGAGCCAGCGCGGCAAACAGGCCGGCCGGACCGCTGCCGGCTATCAGCACCTCACGCGAATGTGTGACATCCCTCAGCCTCAGTGGCGTTAACTCCCCGGCTGGCTCATCAGGGCCGGTGAGACTGACAGTGAGATTGACCTTTATCTCAGGCCTGCGGGCATCTACCGAGCGTCTTATAATGCGGACGGTAAGGTCATGCCTGCCGGTCTTACGCGAAAGGTATCCCTTCAGGGCAGCCTCATCGAAAGCGACATGCGGAGGCAGCACAAGATTCAGCTCTTCAGCCATGACTATTCAAAATGGAAAGAGAGGACCCACAGCTGGGATCTCAGTGACTCGATCTCGTTGAAATAGGGAGGAAAGTCCGGGTTGTAGTCGAGCATATCACGCAGACCATTTGACATCTTAACCTCAATGGTCAGTTTGAAGTAAGGAAGGTAGAAATCTATCCCTGCACCTGCCTCGTAATAGAGATCGGCTTTGTTTAGTCTCAGGTAACTGCCTTCGCCACCTGAGTTGTCAAACTCCTTCTTCCCTGCCAGGTCGAACCTGAAGTTCAGTCCCCCTATAATATAAGGCCTGGAGTTGTTAAGCCTCATCCCTTTTGTCTTGAGGGTGAGGGGAAACTCAAGGAACGATGACTCAATCTGGGTATCATACACCAACGACCCCTCCTTGTTATAGAAGTTGATGTTTCTCTGCCCGAAGGAGACCCCGGGAAGAAAACGGAAGTCAAGATATGTGGTTGGCCTGTAATCAGTGACTATCTGGATGTTTATGCCTGGTTTGAGCGAGACAACCTCAGCGAGGATCTCGGAACCGGATTTCATTTTTACATTAAAATCCATAGTATTGACACCCATGCTGAATCCGAAATGCAGCAGCCTCTCATCGTAATTTGAGTCATTCTTGGGCTTCGCTTTCTGGGCTGTCAAGATGACAGGAATGAGAAGAAAGAGAATTATGAAAGTTCTTTTAATCACGCTCGTGAAGGGTCCTGACTATTAAACGAAAAATATTTAAAATATTGTGTTCCGGAATTTTCAGGGTCTGAAAGCAAAGTAAATGGTTGCAATGCCTCCTGTAAGCCTTTTCTGCCCCGGATCACGGAACCCCGCCTTTAACAGCAGGTCAAGGAATTGTTCACCCTCGGGGAATGACATCACAGACTCCGGAAGATAGGTGTACGCCCCGGGATCACCTGACACTCTCCTGCCTATTCCCGGAAGCACTTTACTAAAATATAGTCCGTATACCTGTTTGAATGGAAACATTGACGGCCTTGAAAATTCCAGCACCATCACCATGCCGCCGGGCCTGATGACACGGCACATCTCTCTCAGCCCGCCGAGAGTATCCTCAAAGTTGCGTACCCCGAATGCCGACATGGCCGCATCAAAGCTCTCATCACCGAACGGCAGTGCAGCCACGTCGCCCTTGAGCATATCTATTCTGGCGTCATGACCGAGACGTTGAATCTTTTTGCGGCCTGCCTCCAGCATCTTTGCACTTATGTCTATGCCGGTCACCCTGACACTGCCGAGACGCAGCGCCTCAATGGCCAGGTCACCGGTGCCGGTGGCTACATCAAGAATGCTTTCCGGTGTGATATTCATACCAATGACATCTATCGCTCTTCTGCGCCAGCGCCTGTCGGTGCCGAGCGAAAGAAGATGGTTCAACCTGTCATAATGTTTGGATATGGAGTCGAACATATGTTCGACCTGCTCTCTCGGCGCTCCCTGGATATGACTTTTTTCCATCATCATTTTTCAACTGGCGCCAAAGATACCCTTATTATTTTTTACATTTACCCCTCCAAAAAAGATCATCAAATGAAACCTGCATGATTGATCCGGATCCCGAACACAAATGTGTAAATTTCATAATCAATCGTGCGCGATTTTATAAGACCATAAAAAAAACTATATACGGATGAAAAGGACAGTTCTAATCACAGGGGCTACATCGGGTATCGGTGAGGCCACAGCAAAGAAATATGCAGAAGCATCAGACAGGCTGATCATTACTGGCAGGCGAAAAGACAAGCTTGACAGGCTGGCAGAACAACTTTCTTCAGGCTATGGCGCCGGGGTGCTGTCGCTCTGCTTTGACGTGAGGGATAAGGACCAGGTTGAAAAACACCTGGGCAACCTTCCTGCGGGATGGGATAAAGTTGATATCCTGGTAAATAATGCGGGACTGGCTGTTGGACTAAGCCATATTGATGAAGGAGTTATTGACGACTGGGACCGTATGATTGACACCAATGTCAAGGGTCTGCTCTATGTCACGCGGGCAATCTCTCCCGGGATGGTTAGCAGGAACTCGGGACACATTATCAACATCGCCTCAATAGCTGGCAAGGAGGTATACGAAAACGGGTCAGTGTATTGTGCCTCGAAACATGCCGTGGATGCTCTTTCAAGAGCTATGCGGATAGACCTTCTGAAGCACGGTATCAAGGTGACCAATATAGCGCCGGGGATGGTTGAGACTGAATTCTCGCTCGTGCGTTTCAAGGGGGACAATGAAAAGGCCTCGGCTGTATATTCGGGTATCGAACCTCTCACCGGTGAAGATATTGCAGAGGCGATCTTCTACTGTACCGGCCTGCCTGACCATGTCTGTATCAATGACCTGGTCATCACACCCAAGGCCCAGGCAAATGCAACCAACAATGTAAGAAAAAACTGATAGTCATGAAAACAAAAATTCTGTTCCATGCTATGATCACTGCCCTGCTGATAATTGCAGTGCAGGATCTCGCCGCAATAAACACATCGGATACCAGGATGTTGTCGCAGCCGGCTGCCGGCGGTTCCCACATCGCCTTCATTTATGCAGAGGACCTGTGGGTTATGAATGCTGACGGTACTGACCCAAGGAGGCTTACCGTGGATGAAGGGATTGAGAGTGACCCCTGCTTTTCTCCTGACGGAAAGCTGATCGCCTTCAGTGCACAGTATGATGGCAACACCGATGTCTTTGTCATCCCGGTGGAAGGGGGTATTCCGACACGACTGACATGGCATCCGGGTAACGATATGGTCAGGGGCTTTACTCCTGACGGCCGGAAAGTTCTCTTTATCTCGCAGCGATCATCATTTACAGGAAGGTACGCGCAGCTGTACACTGTTGGCATCGACGGCGGCTTCCCGGAGAAACTGGAGATTCCCAACGCCTACTATGCATCATGGTCGCCTGACGGCACAAGGATGGCATATACCCCTCTTCCTCCGGTCCACGCCCAGTGGAAGAACTACCGCGGAGGGACGGTATCCACAATCTGGCTATACACTTTTGCCGACCACTCGGTGGTAAAGATACCTCAGCCGGAAGGCAGATGTAATGACACCGAGCCGATGTGGTCCGGCGACAGGGTATATTTCCTGAGCGACAGGAACGGTGAATTCAACCTCTTCTCATACAGCATTGGCAGCAGGGAGATAAAACAGCTGACACACTTCAGTGATTTCCCCGTGCTTAACGCTTCATATGCTGATGGTAAAATTATATTTGAACAGGGAGGCTATCTCCACACCTTTGACCCGGCAACAGTTACAGAGAAAAAGCTGACAGTGGCAATAGCCGCCGATCTTCTTGAACTACGCCAGAGATATGTCAGGGGAGCCGGTTATATACGCAGCGCCGACATCTCACCCACAGGCTCACGTGCTGTCTTCGGCTACAGGGGTGACATCGTGACCCTCCCCGCAGAGAAGGGTGATCAGAGAAATATAACAGAGACAACAGGTGCCAATGAACGGTTTCCTTCATGGTCGCCTGACGGAAAAACAATAGCCTACTTCTCAGACGCCACAGGTGAGTATGCCCTTTATCTGAAACAGCAGGACGGCAAGGGAGACCCTCGTGTCTTCACACTTGACGGCACCGGGTTCTATGCTTACCCCAAATGGTCACCTGACAGCAAAAAGATAAGCTTCACCGATAACGGAAGGAATCTTTACATACTCGATATCCCTTCTGCAACCGTAACGAAGATTGATTCAGACGAGCTCTATTTCCCCGGTCCGTTCAGGAACATGTTCGGCGACTGGTCGTCTGATTCCAGGTGGATTGTCTACACCAGGCTGAGCCAGACCTTCTACAGGGTTGTCTGCCTCTATTCGTTAGACCAGCAGAAATCGTTCCCCGTCACTGACGGCCTGAGCGATGCCTCGGAGCCGGTCTTTGACCCCAACGGCGAGTACCTCTACTTCCTCGCCTCTACCGACGCCGGTCCGGTAATCAACTGGTTTGACCTCTCCGCTGCCGATATGAGGATGACAAACTCGATCTATCTCGTAACCCTGAGGAGTGATATAACCTCACCTTTCGCCAGAGAGAGTGACGAGGAAAAGGGTATTGAGGAGAAGAGTGAAGCTGACAGGCCGGCAGCTGCCACCACGGTAAAGGGCGGCAAGAAGAACCAGGGCAAGGCTGCATCAGCACCGGAAGAAAAGGAGAAGAGGCTGAAGATAGAGACCGGCGGGATACAGGACAGGATAGTGAGTGTTCCTGTTGCTGCCGGTAACTACGAAGGACTGGGCGTTGCAGGAACGGGAGAAATACTTTATATCGTCAGACCGCAGGACCGGGGAGCATCGACCCTTCACAGGTATAATGTCAGGGACAGGAAAGATGAGGAGGTGATGGAACTTGACTATTACATAGTATCGGCTGACAGAAAAAAGATGCTGTATGGCAAGGGCCAGACCACGGGTATCACTGCCGCGGGCAAGAAACCGGAACCGGGCAAAGGGACGCTTAACACGGCCTCATTAACTGTAAAAATTGATCCGGTGGCAGAGTGGCCGCAGATATTCGACGAGGCCTGGAGGATCAACAGGGATTATTTCTATGACCCCGGGATGCATGGCGTAGACTGGGGAGCAATGAAGGAAAAGTATGCCGGTTTCCTGCCGGACCTGGCCTGCAGAAGCGACCTTAACAGGGTCATACAGTGGATGTGCAGCGAGATCGGTGTCGGACACCACCGGGTAGGTGGCGGCGAGAGGCTGAACTCCCCGCAGAAAGTCGGGGGTGGACTGCTGGGTGCGGACTTCTCCGTGGAAAACAACAGGTACAGGCTGCAAAAGATATACGGTGGCCTCAACTGGAACCCCGACCTCCGGTCACCGTTGACAGAGCCGGGACTGAATATCATGGAGGGAGACTATATCCTGGCAATCGATGATAAGGATGTCACGGCTGACATGAACATCTACAGCTTCCTTGAGAATACTGAAGGTAAGATCGTTGAGCTTACGGTGGGAAAAAACCCGGATTATACAGGCTCACGGACAGTCAGGGTTGTGCCGGTTGCCAGTGAAAGCAGCCTCAGGAACCGCGACTGGGTGGAGGGCAACCTCAGGAAGGTCACGGAGGCAACGGACGGTAAGGTTGCATACGTATATGTCCCGAACACTGCAGGCGCCGGCCATGAGTATTTCAAGAGGTATTTCTTCCCCCAGGCCAACAGGAAGGCAATAATTATCGATGAGCGATTCAACGGCGGCGGGCTTATAGCAGACTACTACATAGACCTGCTGCAGAGACCGTTACAGTCGTACTGGAACATGCGCTACGGCATGGATCTTAAGACACCGAGCGCATCGATACAGGGGCCCAAGGTCATGATAATAGATGAGACAGCCGGATCAGGCGGTGATATGCTGCCCTGGATGTTCAGGAAATTCAGCGTGGGAACACTTGTCGGCAAACGTACCTGGGGAGGACTGGTGGGAACACTGGGTTTCCCGGGGCTGATGGACGGCGGCAGCGTCACTGCCCCTAACCTGGCTATCTGGACCGAAGAGGGGTTCGTCGTAGAGAATGTCGGTGTTCCGCCTGACATAGAGGTTGAGCAATGGCCGGCAGATATCCTTGAAGGAAGGGATCCGCAGCTTGAGAAAGCTATCGAGGTGGCACTCAGGGAGCTGGAGAAAAACCCGCCGGAGGAACCGGTGCGTCCTCCCTACCCTGTCAAAGCCAGGAAACAATAAAACACCAGACCTGCAGACTGCAAGACCGCAAGACTGCAAGACCGCAAGACCTCAGACCTTCAGACCTTCAGACATAAAACGACCATGTACGACCATATATACCTTCATAAATTTACTACCGACCTCTTCATGCGGATAGGGTGCAGCCGCAGTGACGCCGAAGCCGTCGCTTCCGTCCTTGTTGCTGCCGAGCTACGTGGTCATTCCTCGCACGGGATGCTACGGATAAAGGATTACTATGAGCTCTGGAAAGCTGGCAGGGCGAACGTTAAGCCCGATGTGAAGGTGGTGCATGAAACACCCTCAACCGCTGTGGTAGATGGCGGAGGGGGCTTCATGTCAATGAAGCTGGCCATTGAAAAGGCTTCTGTCACAGGTACCGGCTGGGTGGCGACACGTAACTCGAATCACTTCGGCATAGCGGGTTATTATGCCATGATGGCCCTTGAACACGATATGGTAGGCATCTGCGTCACCAACGGCAACCCCCTGGTGGTTCCCACGTGGTCTATCAGCCGTTATCTTGGCACCAACCCGCTTGCCGTGGCCATCCCCGCTCTTGACGAACCCCCTTTCGTGGCTGACTTCGCCACCACCCCCATAGCGCGGGGCAAGCTTGCCGTGGCAGAGAAGAAGGGCGAAAAGGTACCACTGGGATATGTACAGGATGCCGATGGCAACCCCTCCGATGATCCTACCATACTCAGGCGCGGAGGCGGCATGCTGACCCTGGGGGGCGACCAGGTGCACGGAAGTCATAAAGGCTACTGCATGGCAGCAGTGATAGACATATTCAGCTCGCTCTTCAGCGGTGCCAACTTCGGTCCCTTTGTGCCACCCAGCGTGGCATACCTGCCTGTGCCCGAAACACAGGTGGGTGAAGGAACAGGCCACTTTTTCGGAGCAATGCGCGTGGATGCCTTCCGGCCGGCTGATGAGTTTAAGGCATCAATGGATGAATGGATAAAGACATTCCGTAATGCAACGCCGTCAAAGGGAGAGAGCCGGGTGCTTATCCCCGGAGACCCGGAAAGGGAGGCAGAAGAGATTAACAGCAGGTCAGGAATAAAACTGGTGCCTGCCGTCATTGACGACCTGAAAACAATTGCCGGAGAGCTTGGGATAAAGTTCGGATAGGCTGTTGCTCTTTTTTCCGGAAAAACCCGTGCTGATGGAATACGCATCAGCATCCAATGTATATTCCTGCCTTACATACCTCCGGAGTGAGTCCTTCCTCCTCCAGGCTATTGAACCGGTCCCGTGAAGGTTTATACACCTGTCACGATCACCTGTTATGTATCATTGTGTGCATATGTAGGGCCGGCCTGGCATATTATCTGCCATGGCGTCAATCCTGGTGCCTGCCTCCAAAAAAAATTGATTCAAGTACTTAAGTTTCGTAACTTACAAAAGCATATATCAGGGTGAATACTGCAAACTACTGAATATGTGCTGCTTGTGGAGATGGACTGTTTGTAAGCCAAAGTGCTATTCTGATTATAAATAGAACTATCAAATCATTGCATCATGAAAAAGACTCCCAGGTTTTTCAATGAGAATGTATGTAATCTGAAATTTATTCTGGCTTTAGTAATTGCCCTTACATACACTACTGTTACTTCATTTTCCCAAAATTTCAGTGGATTAGAGGGAAAGAGCCTTTCAAAGATTGATGATATCGGAGCAGGGATTGCCTCTCTGATAGGATCAGGAGGGATTGAAGGCAAGGTTGGCAAAGTGGTTGTCACCTCCGACACCGAGAGAACATTGAAGTTTGCTTTTACCTACACCGGTTTTACCACAGCCTATCTGCATGCCAACGTCCTTGCCGGGGACAAAGTCTCTCAGCATGAAATAAGCGAGGCTGAGGTTGATCTGACAGGCAAAACGAGCCCTCTCCACCTGGAGTTGAATCTGAAAGATAATGTGGCGGAAGGCTTTAACCTGGAATCCACCTATCTGCAGATCCGGATATCGAAGTCCAAAACCGCAATCGGGGGATTGGTATATCTCTATGCCCTGAACAAATCGTGGCAGAAAGAGATCAGGGCAGAGAACCTGGTTCTCAGGGCGACACTGGTGCCTGTGGGAGTGACTGCCCAGCTGAAAGAAAACAGTAAGGTCTTGATAATACCGGATTTTAAACCTGTCATGATGTACCAGATTAAGGACCAGGGTACCGTGAAAACCTACCCTTCTTCATCTTCAATAAAAGGTGCTGCTGTGACAGGAACCAAAAGCAGCATCTCTGACAAGAAACAGCCCCCTCCGCCTACTGCCGGCACAGCAAAAACAACCACAACAACAGCTGCCAGGATGACGTCCGTTCCCAGGACAATGACCAGGACCTCAGGCTCAGATAATAAACAGCCCCCTCCGCCAACAGCCGGTACAGCAAAAACGACAACAACAACAACAGCCGCAAGGATGACCTCCGTTCCCGGGGCTATGGCGAGGGTTTCCGGCTCCCAGAAGACGTCTGGCACAGCCGCCTCATCGCTGGATGGAACGTGGAAGAATTCTGATCCCAACACCAGGGGAATCACCAGGGTAATAATTTCCGGTAATGGAACACAGATCCACACCTTCGCCAGTTGCTCACCTACTGATTGCGACTGGGGGAAGGTACCGCTTGTAAGATCTGGAGCAAACTACAGGGCGACTTATGATACCAGGATGGCTGTAACATACATAACATTCGGAGTGTCTGATAATAACATGAAGCTGACAAGTGACAGGAGATATAAGGACAAGAGGCCTCCTCTCGTATCTACTGCTGCTCTGAAAAAAGTGACGGCTTCCGGTGGCGTACAACAAGACAATAAGGAACAGGCTGTGCTTCTCAACACCCGTTTTCTGAATGTCAATCCCAATTTAGTCCGCGCAGGTCTGGCTCTTGACCAGAGTGAAACAGACAAAGGAGCACAGGGGCCTGATAACAACCCTATTCCTCTTTTTGAGGATCTTACCGTCACACGGGATTTTGAGTTCCCCTATGAGATTACAAATATTTCAATGGATGTCTATCCTGACAAGAATCCGGCCTCCGGAATGTTCTATTACATGCCGGCTGCCTATCACCTGAGATGGACTGCTGACGACGGGTATGCTTTCAGGGTACTCTACGGCACTGCCACTGCAGAAAGCTCTGGTGATGTAAGAATGTCTGCAACACTGTCGCCTGATATAAGTAAAAAAGAGATCGATCTGATCAGCAAGCTGGTAGCTTCATATGCAAGCCGTAACGAGGGGATGGAATTTGACAAGTTAAGGCTGATACCCATACAGGAAAATCCAACTGTTTCTTTTCCTGCCGATCTGAACAATCTGTATGAGATAACAGCTGATAAAGTTGCCGTTAATATCACCTCTTCCCTGAGGGAACCCTTCCAGATAAGCTGGGTGACTGATAACAACACCAAAGATGAAATGCAGGTATCCCTTCTTGAAAAAACAGGAATCCAGGGAATAATGTCACTTCAGCCCCAGAGTGACAATATCCCTGAAATCAAGATCCCGGTAGTTATTACCCTGGCAGATAGCCGGACGATAGGGAGGATAGACCTGGAAAGCAAAAAATGGAGAACAGGTGCATGGAAAAACCAGACCCCTTATCCATTGAAGCTTAAATACCTTCACATGCTATTGGTCAAGGAAGAGGGCAACAAATCAACTCCTTTCATCTACTCATGGGACATTAACGATCTGGTAGTACCGGTATCTGCCAGTGTGACCTTTGATGCCTCCAACGTACCTTCATGGCTTGATGATCCTGATATGGCACAGAGAATATGGGTAGAATACTCAGTGGTTGACTGCGACGTATGCGACAGGGATATCATCAACACAATTACCGGAGGTACGTACGGCACAAACACCAGGAAGGTGATCTTCGAGGCGTTCCAGGTATTTGAAAAAACCGATGCCCAGTTCATCCAGATAAAGGTCAGATCAAAGCAGGGTGACCCCAAGGGTGAGAAAGTGGTTGAATTTGAACCGCTCCGTATCTACCAGGATAATGAGACTGCTGAATCGGGTCAGTTGTATGTGCCCCTGGAGGAAGATCTCTCGTTTGAATTCTACCTGACCGTTGTGATGAAAAACGGAAACTCTTACAAAGCTGATGGGTGGATCAGTTCAAGCGAACCTGAAATATACCTTGGACTTGACGCTATAAGAAATGCTATTCCAGGGTTACCTGTTGCGGATGAACAGTAACCACTGACATTAAATACTTAAGGATGGTATCCGTAAGTGATAAGCAATACTGCCCGGCGAGACCGTTTCATGGTTGCCGGCCGGTGTCCGCCCTGGTCTTTCTGCTGCTCTTATTCTATGCCGGCACAATCGTTGCCCAGCCGGATATGGCAGCCAGATATGTGTTCGATGATGATGCAGTGTACAGGGATGCCAGGGTACTTAACAGGTTCTATTATCTCCCGGGTGACCTTCAGGTTGCTGCCGATGTTGAAGGCAAACCCGACTTCAAGCTTCTCCTGATGAGGTATACCGGTACCAGTGCCTATGATGACCAGGGGTCACACCGGTTCAGGAACCTGATGCAGATGAGGATAGTACATAAGCCGATGCCTGATGAGAAGCTCAGGCTGCTGAGACAGAAACTGAGGACTCTCGTGGCAGAACCTGACCTGAGACCCTTCCCCGTAAGAAACCTGAAGACGGTGATTGTCTGTTCTGTTCCCGGCGCTACAGAGAATGAGGAAATAACCGTCCCGGACCAGGAGAGTCACTTCAGCCAGGAAGGATCTGAAACTGGCAGGAATGAATACTGGAAAGAACGAAACTTTGTTACCAGGCTTGACAACGCAGCAGCGAATATCTTCTGGGACGCACTGCAGGCACGGCAAACCATACTAAGTGTAGGGTTTGCATTTTATTCTGATGTGTACAATTCCGAAAAGACTGACCTTGATGTCTCAGGAACACGTGGAGCTGTAAGTAAGCTGAACGAGATGATAAAGGCATCAGATGACAATGCCGGGGCTGACACGCTTCTTGATACAAGGGTGATAAAAGCCGGCGCCTTTGAGGTGATCATTGACACTGAAAAATGGCCTGACCTGATTTTAAAGGTGGATATCAATGAACAGATTCCCCCTGACTATGCAGCCCTGAACGTTTACTGTTACGATTTCAATAATGAGCTGCGAAACGATCTCGCACAGAAGAAAATTGAAATCGAGGCCACAGGTGTCGGAGGAAAACCGGTTTCATTGAAATACACCTTCCGGCATGATACCCCGGATATTTACGCCTGTGACCTGAAGTTCCCCTATGCGGTGCGTATTGACATACCTTACAGGTACAGGATAACCGAGATAACCACCGGGGGCATGGTAACAAGAACCGAATGGTTCACCAGCGCCTCCTGGCATGAAATACTGGATATTACAACAAAATCAGAGAGTCAAACAGATTAATAAATCTCAATCCTATCACAATGAAAAAGACTATCAATTTATGTATACTGACTGCTCTCCTCCTGACTACGGTCGACCTTTCTGCGGTGGTGAAGTATGATGAAGGCAGGATGATGATAGATGGCATTCAATTGCTGCAGGATAACACTAACCCGCTTGAATATTACTACCTGCCCCAGTATCCCAAGCTGGCAAAGAATGAAGACGGATCATTTGAGTTTCTCTGCATCAAGTATGTAGGAGAGAATAAGGAAAGCAGCGGTGGCCTTTTTCACGCACTGATAGAATATACCCTCCCTGACAGCCTCATAAAAACCATAGGCAACAAGCTGGCGCAGGAGAAGCCCGGGGCTTATATCGTCGGACCTGTTCCGCTGATGCAGGCTTTTAACGACGGGCAGGAAGGGGTCGGAAGCTTCCAGGTGGTATCGGCTATAATGTCTAAGGAGGGCGGGGAGGATAAATTTACCCGCACCCTGATCACCTCAGGACATGCACCCTTGACACCGGGCTCAAAAGCTGTTGTGGCTTCCCTCCTCACCCCCGAGGGAGCTACCTTGTTGTGGAGCTCGATGCAGGGGGCCACCTCTGATGTCTCTGTCTCCATTCACGCTTATTATGAAGCAGCCGTAAAATCATATAACGCAGTTGTGAAGGCTGAGATGTCTTCGATATACGAACACTTCAGCAGAGTCTACGGCGTACAGCAGGAATACACGAAAAGACAACTGCGGAGAATTGTCGACGACCTGAAGCAGGACGGGACACTTACGATTGAGGTGTTTGACCGTACATCAGCACTGGGAATAAAGGAAAACGAACTGGATGCTGTCCTCTCCCTCGTCACCGATAAGCTTGTGGAGCTTATGTTCAATGCCGAATCCGGATGGTCACAGGAGCCTGAAAGGGAGGTGGCCGTCGAACCCGGCCAGTTCAAGGGAAGGCAGAACGAAAGCTGGTTCAGCCGTACATTCCTCGGGTCAAAAGACACAAAATATTATACTGACAACCAGTATGTGATGAAGAAGAGGGAGGATATCAGGACAAAAACCTTCTACATGAACCTCAGCCAGTCAACAACAGTGAAGGTGCCTGTCTATTCTTCAGGAAACCTTGGAGGACTATTCAGCACACTCGACTCCAGGTACTTCAGGATTGTTGACATGAATGACCCTGCATTCCAGATCAGGGATCTGCACTTCCAGATCGATGGTGACTATGTTGATTCATTCCAGGACATCATCAACTTCGTCTCGGTCAATTTCAGGAAGAAATACGATGCAAATCATGATGATCAGACAAAACAGATCGTAATAAACTACCAGGATGTAAAAGGAGGCAATACAATACGATCCATAAACTATCCAAGGCTTGGATTCACTTCTTCAGACTGGCTTGATTATGAATACCAGGTAGGCTGGAGCATCAAGGGAGAGAATAAGACACTGAAGATACCGGAAGGTCAGGATAAATGGGTCATGTCAAACGAGCCTGCAATCTCCCTGAGGCCACCCTTTGACAAGAGGGTGATAGAGGTAGATGCTGACAGGGGTCTTTTCAAAGACGCCGGGGTTGTCACGGCGGTTATTGATTTTGCTACCATTCTCGCAGGTAATGCGCGCAAATACAAGAGCATCGCGTTGAAGTCGGGTGACGCGGAAAATTCTGTGTCCACTGCAATATATCATGACGACGGGGAAGAGATAGTATACAGGATCACATGGCACAATAAAAATGGCAGCCAGTATAGGACTGAGCTACAGGTGCTGGAATCAGATTACCTGTACCTGGTGCCACCGCCAGAGGATAAATTCGCAGTGTTATAACTAAAAACAGAACCATGACTTACAGGTCAATCATAAG
The DNA here is from genome assembly GCA_003250475.1 of Bacteroidota bacterium. Taxonomy (GTDB): domain Bacteria; phylum Bacteroidota; class Bacteroidia; order Bacteroidales; family VadinHA17; genus SR-FBR-E99. The sequence goes on from QKGI01000012.1 coordinate 14,792, forward strand.
GTCCGTTCTTGTCATCTCATTCATCCTCTCAGCAACTGCTTCTTCAGCACAACAGATACAGATTGACAGGGGCATAAGAGCGGCAGGACTGTGGTGCTTCCCTCTGTTGACTGACAGCCTTACCTACCTTTACCTGCCTAACTATGCATTTATTGCGCAAGATGAACATGGGAGTCCTCAGTTTTCACTGATGAGGTATGTTGACAACAGCTCCCCGGCAACAGGCTCTGCGGCTACCATCACGGAGGCGGCCGGCGGGGCAATCCTCCACTTCCTTGTTGAATACAATACTCCAGCCGACAGTGTGGCTGCCGCCCGGCAATATCTCCGCGATTTTCTGGGTGTTGAGGATATAAAAATCAGGGGGCCGGTAATCTTTGAAAAAGGCTCATACTCACTGATATCCTCAGTACTCAGTCCTTCCTCGGGACAGAGATCCACCTCATTACTTGCCCTGGGCGAAGCTCCTGTCCTTGAAGGCAGCAAGATTGCACTCTCCTTTGAGCTCACTCCGCAGAAGTCAAAGATCCTGCTTGAGAGCTTCCGGATGAGCACCCCCGATATATCCCTTGCATTTGACTTCTCCTTCTCAGGACTAACGGATGCCTATAATGCCGAGCTGCTTATCGACTGGAATGAGGTGCACGAGAGCAAGGCCTTCCAGGCCGGCGGGTCAATATATTTTATCTCGGCTGATGTAAAAGCCTCATTTGATAAGCTCAGGAGAGACAATGCCATCAGGCTGGTAACATATGGGGAAGATGAAAATATGGATGCCCTGTTGAATACGGTATATGACAAATTGCTGAACCTCCTGTTCACACCGGTCAAACCGGAGAACGTACCTGAAGATCAACGGGGCGGCCTTACCGATGCGCTGTCTGCACTGACCGGCTCAAAGGGATTGCTGGGAAGCAGAAAGACAACAGGATTCGGACTGCATGCAGGCTTTCAGCTTAAGGAGATGAGGTCGGAAGGGACCAGCAAACTGAACTTTAACTCCAGGTCAACTGTCACCCGCCATCATAGTATTGTCTTTAATATCGGAGACATTTACCAGAGATACGGAAATGATGAAAACTACTTCAGGACAGTCAACATCTTTGATCCCGACTTCTCCCAGCGTGAGGTACACGTATCTGTTGACGGCTCCCTTGAGCCCGAGTTCAATAAATTCATAAATAACGTTACCGTCACACTCAGAAAGGAACATCAGAACGGGGAAGAAACTGTCAGGGAACTATACGTTGACAAAAATACCCTCAGCAACTCAGCCGGCCAGCTGGTTATGACATACGGATCCATCAAGGATACAAACCGCCTCAAATGGCTCGAATATGATTACAAGACTATCTGGCAGTTCATGAAAGGAGGCTCATATACAACAGACTGGTCTGCGCAGAGCGCCTCGATGATAAATCTTTTCGCACCCTATGAGAGAAGGGTTATCGATGTGATGGGCGATGACGCCCTCCTGAGGGAAAACAATATCAGAAGCGTGATCGTCGAGCTGGCCTATAACTTCTTCGGTGAAACCAGGAAATCAAGGCTGGTAATAATGACAAGCGAGCCTGTAAGCGACAGGTTCTTTGAAATAACACAGCCACTGAACGAATATGAATACAGTTATACGGTAAGGTGGATAAAACAGGATGGACAGCAGATCAATAAAAGCTTCACTGACAGCTCCGGGATAATTTTTATTGACAACCTGTAACATGAAGAACAGTGGATAGCCTCAGGAGATATATTGGCATAATCCTTATGTTGATTACAGTCAGCGGTTTCTCACAGAATCTTATGGATGACAGCAGAACCGACATAATTCTTTCAGACGGTACCCCGGTCACTCTTTTTAAGGCTCACTCGTTTGAGGAACCATCTGACATTTACTACTACCTGCCGGTGAACCTGCATGTAGCCAGCAGAGACGGTAACCCTGAGATTTCTCTTCTGTTTTTTGGTGATGAAGGAGTCCGGGGAGCCATTCTCCATTTTCTTCTCACCTGGGGACTCTCCCCGGCTCAGGAGAAAGAGGCCGGTAACATACTCCGTATGGAAACAAATGACACTGCATTCATGGCAGGCCCTGTCCTTGTTGAAGCAGCACAGGTAAGCTTTCAGATAACCGGCGACGACCCTGTCGTGAGCATGATGAATGAAAGGATGACTCAAAGCAGTCGCGCCCCTGTTATCCCGGGAATGAAACTGGCAGCATCATTCAGGTTCTCCGCTGAAGAGGCTGATTATATCAGTGCAATCATCAATGATTCCGGGAAAACGATCGATGGCAGAATGAGCATGATATTCCTGTACCGGACCTTGGAGCGCGAGGGATATATGTTGAAACCGGCCGACCATGAATGGATACTTGGAATGACCCTGGATAACCTATTTCAAAATCTTAAAGGCCAGTGATGACTGGTAACAAAAAATATAAACCGGTGATGATCAGCCTTGCCCTGCTGCTTATTTATACGGCAAATACACAATCTGCTGCCTGTGACGTCTATTTCATAACGTATGCAACAAGGGACGGCAAAACAGGGCACTCCGGCCTGGCCATAGACAATTACATTATCCAGGTCCATGATAAGATGGTTAATGGCAGCATCGTCAGCATATATGATACTGTCAAATCCGGGACACTGACCTATTTTGATTTCTGGCCTGAAAAAGATCACTTCTCCATCGGTAACGTGGGGAAAGATACCAGGGCAAAGTACAACAAGCTTCCTGCAGCAAGCTATGAAAAGGAGATTACACTTTACCATCTTATTACTTATGGTGTCCCCCATGTTGAAAGCACTCCCTGTGACGGGGTAATACGGCTGGAGACTCATCCTGCTGAAGATTATGACCTGGCTGATTATATGGACGGCATCATTGCCCTTGACAGACCCTTTAATGTCAGGAGCTTTAACTGTTCGGATTTCGTGCTGGCAGGTGCAAGACACATCACCGGGAGCAGGATAAGAGCAAAAGAATTCATACCCTTCTCCTTCTCCACAACACCGAACAGGCTATTTAAGAAGCTGAGGGCACTCCCCGGGACAGAGGTGGTGCTTGATCCGGGGAAGAAAGTCAACGGGATCTTTTTCAAAGAACGGATCCTGGAGATTCTGCTGACTGAAAAAGTACTTCGCAAGAAAAGTTTTTCTGAAATGCTTATTAAAAATAAAAATTGATAATCAAACACTTAAAATAATGACTATGATCAGACAAGCTTCAAGAATCGTTCAGTGCATCATCCTGCCGCTTGCAGTAATGATGTTATCAGTGCAGGGTCTCGATGCCCAGGTGCTCGACTATCAGAACAAGGTTGAAATCGTTCTTAATGACGGCACACATGTCATCCTGTACGGAAAGGCAAAATCACTTAACAATACCTACACAGGTGAGTACTATTACCTGCCGGTAGGTCTCCGGCTCTCACGCCGTGCCGACGGTACTCCTGAGTTCCTGTTTCTTAAATATACTACGGAGCAAAGAGCAGAAGCAGGCGGTGAGCAGGGAGGATTGATACACTTTCTGATGGAATGGGGTCTGACACAGGCTCAGTTGCAGGAGGCTCAGGCTAAACTGGTGACCAGGATAGCGGACCTTGCCAAGGTGCCGGGCAGCCCATACAAAGGGATTCAAAATCCGAAGATCCTGGGTGCTGCTGACGTCTATACCGAAGATGAGTCCTTTCGTATTATCTCAGGCTCGCTGAATGATGCCGATGATGCCAGGCTGATAACGTCCGGCTCTGCTCCTGTCCTCCCCGGATCCAAGGCCGCGGTGGCAGGTAAACTCAATGCTGTGACAGCTCAGCTGCTTGCCGCTACATTTGAGAAGAACCGTTCAATAACTGATATCTCGCTGGAGCTGAATTTCATGTATAATATAATGATGCCCGCCGTTAACGGAAAGATTACCGTCGACTGGAGCAAGGTACAGGAACAGATTAAAACCGATTCTATACAATACTCGCATGACTCCAGGGGAACCAAGAGAGGCAGGGACGACAGGTATACATATGATCAGTTAAGCCAGTTCTTTTCAAGATGTATTGAAAGGAAGGCTGTGGTAATTGATATTGATAAGACCGTTGTTGGCGATGAGCTGGCTGACAAGATAGTTGAACAGTTCATGAACCTGATGATCGAATCGATGACAGACAAGGATATGGCTGCCGCTCCCACACAACCCGGTGAAAAGGAAAAAGAGCAGGACCCCAATGTCAGGCATGGGGCCAGTTATGTCTATAACAGGACTGTGGCAGAGAAACGGTATGAGAGAAAAATTGAGGTTTACAACCTGAATTACAGGCTGACGGTACCGAAAAACATTTCACTTACAAGCAACCTGGGAGCATGGTATGACGGCGTAAGGGATAACCCCAGGTGCGTCTCCTCTGTGAACCTGAATGACCCCTTCTTCCAGTACCGTGATATAAACCTGATACTTGATATAGAGGCAGAGTCGATGTTTGGCAGTGAGGTTAACTATGTAACCGTCAATGTAAGGAAGCAGAGATCCTCCGGCAATCCCTTTGAAGATCATGTCACCATTGACAGGGAATACCTGAGGACCAAGGGAGTAAAGGCGACAATGACATATGCCAGGGGAGAAGACACAAATCCGGATACATATCAGTACAAGGCCCAGTGGAGCCTCAAGGGTGGCAATGTGTACCCGCCGGATGCACCATGGGTTGTCGGTGAATGGGAAGGGGTCACCCTCTCCCCTCCCATCAAGCCCGTCACCGTTGAACTGGAAGGCGACCTGGATGAACTGAAGAGCAGTGATATAACACGCGTAACCGCCCAGGTACATTTCATGAAGTTCGGAAAGGAGGTCGAGGAAAACATTCAGCTTTCCGTTGCCGCAGGCGATCCGGTGGTTCAGAAGACTATCTATATTGACAAAAACACAAGAGGGTATGTCTACAGACTTATCTTCAACCACAAGACCGAGGGCAAGCTTGCCCTCGACTGGACGCAGCAGATCAATGATAACTACATCTATGCCTCTATCCCTGAAGATATGGTGAACAAAGAATCTGAAGTATTCAGGACAGCCAAAGAGACAGGGAGCGAGATGCTTCAGAGCTCAAAGGAGAAAGTGCTTGACAAATTCAAGGATATCTTCGAGAAAGTAGTGAAGTAAGGGAGGGTATAATAATCAGAGATAACTCTCATGCTTGTTATTAGTCAATTCAAAAAACAAAATGATGAAAAACAAAACCAAGATCTTTGTTATCCTGGGATTAAGCATTGTGTTAAGTCTGACTTTTCATACTGCCAGATCCCAGAGCTTCCTTCTTGACAAGCCGGTAGGAGCAGGTGACCTCACCCTCTTCCCGGACATTGATAATTCGGGTAACTATTACTACATGCCAAACCAGGTACAACTGGCCCTGCATCCTGATGGCAGACCCATGTTCTCATTTATCAGGTATGTCAGGAACACGGAAGGAACAGGTACCGGTTCACAGATCACCAGGTCAGACGATGCCGGAGGCATCATTCATGCAGTGGTAAGGCTGGATGTCACCGATGACCAGATAAAAGAAGCAGAACGTGCACTGAGACGCATAAAATCCAACGGCAAGATTGTCGGACCGGTTATCTATAAGAGCGGAACGGTAATGCTGATATCCTCTTTCAACAGGGAAGGCGAAAGCGTCAGGAGAGTGGTTGGCCTGGGTACCGCTCCCATTTTGGAAGGACAGAACTGCGCTGTTTCAGTACACCTGGCGAAAGAGGCCTCAGACATCCTCTGGGCTACCTTTGAAACACCCACACCCGATTTCTCTATTTCCTTCGAGATGGAAATAGAGGGTTTCTTATCGCCTAAAAGAGCAGAGATAAAGGCTAACTGGGACAGGATATACTCGCACCACTCCTTCCAGGCAGCATTGGCATCCCCCATACTCTCAGCGGAGATCCAGGCAGCCTTTGACGAGCTTCGCGACCAGGGTGCCATTGTGGTGACACAGGTTGGCAGCGATGAACAGATGGACAAACTGGTGGAAACAGCATATAACCAGCTCGCCAATCTTATGCTCGATAAGATTGCCGGGTCGGGTGTCCCTGATGTAAACAGCCTGTTCCCCGGAAACAACAAAAGCATGCTTGACCGTGCAACAGAAAACCTTCAGAAATCACGCAAGGAGGCACTGGACTACAATACAAAGCAGGAACAGTTATACAATGAACGGCTGAAACAGGAAAACCAGGCGCGGTCAGGTGCACGGGCATCAAGTGATGCCGCGGCAAGAGCCAGTGGTAGAACGCCCGCCAGGCCGACAACCACCGGAGGCAGCAGTGCAGCCGGCGGAGGAAACCGTGCCGACACCACAAAGGCAAAGGGCCCTGACCGTATGTCAGTTCCCGGGTTGTCAATTGCCCTCTCCTACAAGATGAAAAAGGAAAAGAGGTCAGGTGAATTTAAAATCAACCTCAACAAATACACCAAGGAAACCCGTATGAACCGTTTCGATCAGAATTTCGGCTCTCTCATCTCCCTGGCAAACTGCCCTGACTGTTTCAGAAGGGTGAACCTCGATGATCCGCTCTATCAGCAGAGAGAGATAAACGCACGTGTTGACGGCTCTATTAACAGTGATGACTTCGGAAAATATATCAACTCCGTGGAGGTGCTGATGCGTAAGACACACCAGGATGGAGAACAGACAGTGCAGGGGATACAGATTAACAAGCAACTGTTTAATGAAAAAGCCAACAATTTTGTCATGGTGTACGGCTGGAAAGGAGATGATGACCGGAACAAATGGCTCTCATATGACTACAAAACCAGGTGGAGCTACTTTGGAGGTGCTGCAACAGAAACCGACTGGACAAAGACCGAGTCGGCCGTACTGGCCCTGGCACCTGATTATGTACGCAAACCTGTATATATGGAAGCCGACCAGGAGTTCTTCGATAATGAAAAGATACGGGCCGCGGAGATAACCCTGTTCTACAGCATTAATGGCAAAGAGCAGTCAAAAAGAGTGACGCTGCAGCCAAAAGAAGGCGGCCTCTCACAAATGGAAGAAGTGGTGCTTCCACGTGACTCAAATGAGTTCGAATATGAAATAGCCTATTTCGTAAAAGGCCAGGGAGCCCCGAAGGTCATCCCACGCCAAAAGACAAATTATGGCCGTATCTATTTAGAAACATTATAATGATCCGCTATGAAAAAGAAGATAATCATACTCCTGTTAATCATTTCAGGATTTAGCCTCAGGGCACAGACCCCGGTTGACATTTACTACCATGTGCCCTTTATCCCGCAACCCACCAGTGCTTCATGCTGGTCGGCCTCTATAGCCATGATACTGTGGTGGCGTGATAATGAGAACGCCCAGATGTCACTTGTGGATGCCCTTACTCCGGATCAGGTAGCTGCCAATATCGGTTACTGGCAGGAGTATTTTAATGACGGCCTCTCTTCCTTTGATGCCCATCCACTGGAATATTATAATCTGATAAGCGTACAACCAATGTCATTCCCTGTTGAAACGCTTGTCGGCTTTCTTGAACACGGTCCGGTATGGGTGGCATACAACGGCTGTGAAAACCCCCTGACCAGCTGCGGACATGCCGTAGTGCTTGTTGGAATTCATGGTGACGGCACACCCGGTAATACAGAAGTGATTATCCATGACCCGGATGATGGTTCAGGAACCTATCCCAACCTGGGTGAACGTGACCGGGTGATGCCATATAATGAGTTTATCGAAAGGCTTAATGAAAGGGCCACACGGCGACTCTCAATGCCTGAGGCAAGAGACCATCCCGTTAACTTCCTTGCCTATCCCAGGCAACCGTCAGATACTCAAAGAACAACCGACGCGGTGCAGGAGATCAGGGGAGTAAATTAAGTTGTGAGGCCGGGGCTTTGCAGCAGATAAACTTGTGAACCGGATAATTTATCATTGGTTCACAGCTACCAGCCAGGTGAGAATTAGTTATAAACTAAATCCCTGGTTCTTTATCACTTTCAGAAACCTGGAGGAAAAGAACTCGTTGTCTTCCTTCTTATAGCGCACATCGGTGAATACCTGTGCCAGGGTCTGTTTATTGTTTTCAGCGATAAACTGCCGTGAGTCGTCACGCGCCTCCTTCGCCGCATAGAGGTCATCGATCAGCTCCGGTGAGAAATCGTGGTACCTCTCATGATGCACTACAGCTTCCAGGGGCAGCCTGTCAGGCTGTTCGGGCACTGAAGCCGGCCATCCCAGAGTGACTGTGGCAACCGGCACCACACCCTTCGGCAGCTCCAGTATATCGATTATCTGATCGGCATTGTATGTGACTGTTCCCAGGTAGCAGATTCCCAGACCCTCCTCTTCCGCCGCATTACAGACCGTCTGCGCCACAAGGAGAGCATCGATGGCAGCCGTCATGAACGAAAGAAAATTGTCATAGCCGGGCTCTGCCTCTCTCTGCCGGCACCAGGTATTAAACCTGTTGAAATCGGCACAAAAGGTCAGTACAACAGGGGCCTCAGTCACCATGGGCTGGTTGAAGTGAGCCGGCGCCAGCCGCCTCTTCATCTCCTGGTCACGCGTCACTATAATACTGTAAACCTGCATATTACCTGTCGTTGACGAGCGGGTGCCGGCAGTAAGAATACGCTCCAGTAACCCGTTATCCACCTCCTTACCGGCATATTTCCTAATACTCCTCCTTGTAAAAAATGTGTCGTTCATCTCTGTCTCTTCTGTTTCGCAGCAAAATAATTAAATAACGTTAAAATTTTACCTGACAAATTGCC
>QKGI01000138.1 GCA_003250475.1 Bacteroidota bacterium
CTTCTACAGGGTTGTCAGGGAAGATAACCAGCCTGATGATTCTGTATTGATCGAGGTCATCCAGGGAGGCCGCTTTGATGAAGAGGACAACGGTTTCGACCCTGTAGCTCACGAAACGACGGCAATGACAGGCATTAAGCACAGTAACGGCACCCTGTCAATGGCACGGGCAGCACCCGGCACCGCCACCTCGGAGTTCTTTATCTGTATCGGCGATCAGCCGGAACTCGACTATGGGGGAAAGAGAAATCCTGATCTTCAGGGATTTGCAGCCTTTGGTAAAATTACCCGGGGCATGAATGTGGCGAGACGCATCCATTCCGGTAAAACATCTGGACAATACCTTGTATCGCCGGTATTGATCCTTGAAATAAAAAGGGCTCACCGGTGACAGGTAAAAAAACCTGATCTCCTGCTGACCTAAGGTCAGGATCACTGCAACAGAGAGGAGTGAGAAGGCGTGCAGATGTGACTGTCACATTTTCTAGAACTCAAGGGTGATTGCACTTTTGTCAATACCGATTGATGCCAGGTGGCTTAATACCGACTTCATCATTGGTGGCGGCCCGCAAACATAAAATCTCTTCTCACCGCCACCGGCATGAGCTTTCAGAAACTCTTCGTCAATAAAGCCATGAAAATAACCGTCACTCCTTTCCTCTGACAGGATATTTACAAATGACCTGCCAAGCATCTCTCCCAGTTCCTTTTCAAGTATTATGTCATCCCTGGTTTTGTTGGCAAACAGAAGGGTATTTCCCTGAAGCTCATTTCTTTGCCGTAGATCCCTGAAGATTGAAATAAAAGGAGTAATACCGGCCCCGCCGGCTATGAAGGTACCCTGGCCCTTATAAGAGATAGCGCCCCAGGCCGGTCTGATGATAAGCTCATCACCCTCCGAGACCCTGTCAAGCTCATCTGTTAAACCCTTATGAGCGGGGTATATTTTAATAATAAACTCAAGGAAAGGATCCTTGCCGGTACCGGTAAACGTAAATGGCTTCATTCTTTTTCTGAGGTCAGGTCTGTTTATTGACAAACTGGTTGCCTGGCCCGGGATGAATGAGTACCCTTCCGGAATTTCAGTCCGGAATCTTTTTACATCATGGGTAAGTCTTTCTATACCTGTAATTCGTACTGTATATTGCTGCATTCTGTGTTGTTCTGTTTATTGAACAAGTTACATTGTTTTTTGTTCCCCGGCGTAGCTCCGATCAGGATACATCAAAAGAGGCAAAGCGATAACCTGCACTGCAGTTCTGAACGATGTGCCTGCCCGTATTATGCACATGTGATCTCTTCACTCCTTCTGAGACAAAACAGTCCTATCAGGAAAATCTTTCAACTAATTCTTTTCTTGATTGTTTTATAAGGTATGAAAAAGGTTTTCCGCATAATGGTCGCAGGGATTCTGCTTTTCTCAGGCATGCATTTCAGCCTTGACAGTCACTATTGCGGAGGAAACCTTGTTAATATCAGGCTGTCTTTTGCCGGCGGGAGTGATTCGTGCGGGATGGAAAAAACCCGGCATGACTGTGAGGTTCATTATGGGTTCGACCGGAAATGTTGCGAGGATAAGGTTTCATTACTGGGTTCTGACAGTGAATACCTGCCCGAATATACACAGGTCAATTATCAGCCGGCAAGCAAAAAAATAACAGGAAATCTACTCACATATTCCTTCCCCGGGAAGACAAATATCGGAAAGCATGATCAGCAGGTGATGCCGCCAGGCTTAAACTGCATTCATGTAAAGAGCCATACCGGGCTTTGCGTGCTCAGGATTTGATTCCTGCCCCTGGCCGGTAGCTTTCCGTCGTCTTTGGGATTACACCTTATGACCTGCTGAGATGTTACCGGGCAAGAGGTGCTGATTGTCAGTACAAAATATACAGACCGGATAGGTAGCAACTGATTTGATCAGGCTAACCGGCCTGGAGACAAAACGCATAAGAGAAATAAATCCGGATTGTAAGGATCCTCCCGCTTTCCGGGAAGAATTTGGAAACCATAATAATTAAACATTTACATTATGAAAGCAATAAATCTGATACTAATACTTGTTATCGTAGCAGGAATGGGCCTTTCGGCCTCCGCTCAGAAACAATCCCCCGTTGTGGCCGGTCAGAAAGCTGTCAAGACCGAATCCTTTAAGGTTTACGGTAACTGCAGTTTGTGTAAGGAGAGAATTGAAAAAGCCGTCAAAGAGGAAGGCGCTATTACTGCCTCATGGGATACTGACACTAAAATCCTTGCTGTCACCTATGATCCTTCCAAAACGAGTCGTGACGGTCTGAGCAAAAAACTGGCCTCTGTTGGGCATGACACTGAAAAGTACAAAGCCCCGGATGAGGTTTATAATAAGCTCCCGGCATGCTGCCATTACGAACGGGCTAAATAACACTTCATATGGAATCCATGGCTGGCCTGTCAATCCAGGCCAGCCATGTTTAACAGGAGAATCCCATGTTTAATCGACTGGTAAAATACTTCCTTGAAAACAGGTTGATCACCTTCATTCTTCTGGCATCGTTTATTTTGCTGGGTCTTGTTACGATGCCTTTCGATTTTAAGTCCCCGATCCTGCCGAGAAACCCCGTACCGGTGGATGCCATCCCTGACATAGGTGATAATCAGCAGATTGTTGCTACCGAATGGATGGGGCGCTCTCCAAAGGATATCCAGGACCAGATCACCTATCCCCTGACCACAGCACTGCTGGGTATTCCCGGGGTGAAAACCATAAGAAGCACTTCCATGTTCGGCATGTCTTTCATCTACATCATCTTCAATGATGACATAGAGTTCTACTGGAGCCGGGCAAGGATACTGGAGAAACTGAGTTCACTCCCGCCTGGCATACTACCCGTGGGAGTGCAGCCCACCCTGGGTCCTGATGCGACTGCTCTCGGACAGATATTCTGGTATACGCTTGAAGGCAGGGATCCTGAAACAGGAAAACCGGCCGGAGGCTGGGACCCCCAGGAACTGAGGACAATTCAGGACTTCTATGTCAGGTACAGCCTCTCCTCTGCCGAGGGTGTGTCTGAAGTTGCATCAGTAGGAGGATTCGTAAAAGAATATCAGGTAGATCTTAATCCTGATGCCATGAAAGCATTCAATGTGTCGGTAATGGATGTCATGGATGCCGTAAAACAGAGTAATCTTGACATTGGTGCAGAGACAATTGAGCTTAACTACGTTGAGTATATCATTCGTGGCCTTGGCTATGTTAAAAGCCTGGATGACCTTGAAAATTCAGTAATCACAGTCAGGGATAATGTGCCCGTCAGAATTAAGGATGTTGCGAATGTCACCTTCGGTCCTGCAACGAGAAGAGGAGGCCTCGACAAAGGAGGATCGGAGGCAGTAGGTGCTGTGGTGGTTGCCAGGTATGGCTCTAACCCGATGGAAGTTATCAGTAATGTAAAAGCCCGTATCAGAGAGATTGAAACCGGGCTGCCCCGGAAGACGCTCCCTGACGGAACTATATCCAAAGTCACGATAGTGCCTTTTTATGACCGGACCGGACTGATAAAAGAGACGATCGGCACCCTGGAGACAGCTCTCACACATGAGATCCTCATAAGTATTATTGTGATCATCGTTCTGGTACTTAACCTCAGGGCGTCATTGATTGTTGCAGGGCTTCTTCCGCTGGGGGTACTGATGACATTCATCCTGATGAGACTGTTCGGGATTGATGCAAACATAGTGGCACTGTCCGGAATAGCAATAGCTATCGGTGTTATGATTGATATCGGGATAGTGGATGTGGAAAATATATTACGGCATCTGGAGATGCCTGAAAACAAAGGCATTCGTGGCAGGAGTCTCCTTAAGGTAATATTCGGTGCAACAACTGAAGTGAGAGCTGCAGTGGTGACTTCGGTCGCTACAACAATAGTAAGTTTCCTCCCTGTTTTTGCGATGCAGGCTCAGGAAGGTAAATTATTTCATCCTCTGGCATACACCAAAACATTCGCACTTATTTCCGCATTCGTTCTTGGCATTGTGGTTCTACCCACCCTTGTCTACCTGTTCTTTAATATTAAACCAGATAAAAGAAGGATCGGATTAATATGGAACGGTCTTCTGATTGCAGGCGGTTTATGGTTTATTATCTTCTGGCACTCATGGCTGGCTCTTGCTCTCATTGCGATAGGGCTGAACAATCTAGTCAGGCATAAGTGGCCGGTGAGATGGGGCAAGATACCGGTATATATCAATATTGGTATTGCCGTTCTGTTTTCCACCTGGTATCTGTCAGCGGAATGGCTTCCGTTGGGAGCACATAACACCCCTCTTGCCAGTTTTATTTTTGTATCCGCAATTATTGCAGTGATCCTGGGAGTCCTGGTATCAATGGTTCATTTTTATGAGAAAATCATCCGCTGGGCACTGGTAAACAAGGCTAAGTTTCTTCTGATACCTGCATTTACATTAATAATTGGGCTGCTTATCTGGCAGGGTTTTGACAGAGTATTTGGTCCTGTTGCCGTTATGGCGGAGAAGGCAGGATTGAGAGGAATCAGGCAGACCGGTCCCTGGCAGGGAGGCATGCGGATCTTTCCGGGGACAGGCAAGGAGTTCATGCCATCACTGAATGAGGGTTCTTTCCTGCTCATGCCAACTACCATGCCCCACACAGGAATCGAGAAAAACCTTGAATATATTGAGACACTCGACAGGAGAGTATCACAGATCCCCGAAGTGGAGATGGCAGTGGGCAAATGGGGTCGTGTGAATTCTGCCCTTGATCCGGCACCGGTACAGATGTTTGAAAACACAATCAACTACCGCCCTGAGTACATCCTGGATGAGAACGGGCACAGGATGAGATTCAGGGTAGACAGGGACAATGGTTTCGTGTTAAAGGATAATTCATTCTATAATCCGGATATAGACCAGTTCAGGGTAATTCCTGCCGACAGTCTAATTGCCGACAGTAAGGGAGAGTACTTCCGTCAATGGCGTCCACAAATCAGGAAGCCGCTCGATATATGGAACGAGATAGTCAAAGCCACCAGTCTGCCCGGCCTCACATCGGCTCCAAAATTACAGCCGATTGAGACGAGACTGGTGATGCTTTCAACAGGTATGCGGGCACCTATGGGTCTTAAAGTCTTTGGGCCTGACCTGAACTCTATTGAACAGGCAGGGATGACCCTTGAAAAAGCGCTGAAGGAGGTGCCGGCTATAAATGCATCTTCAGTATTCTATGACCGTGCCGTGGGAGCCCCCTACCTTGAAATAAGGCTCAACAGGGAGGCTATGGCAAGGTATGGTCTCACTGTTGGTGAAGTACAGGAGGTGCTGGAGGTAGCTATCGGGGGCATGACCCTCTCCACCTCAGTGGAGGGAAGAGAGAGATTCCCCCTTCGCGTGAGATATGCCCGTGAGCTGCGCGATAATCCTGAGGATATCAAAAAGATACTGATTCCTTCAATGAGCGGTACCCAGATCCCGCTGGAAGAAATTGCGGACATCAATTACACAAAAGGTGCCCAGATGATAAAAACAGAAAATACCTTCCTCGTCGGATATGTAATTTTTGATAAGGCTGAAGAAAAGGCGGAGGTGGATGTTGTTGAAGAGGCACGGCTGGCACTCCACAACAAAATAAGTGATGGGAGCATTACTCTTCCACCGGGGGTGACATACAAGTTTGCCGGTAATTATGAAAACCAGATTCGTGCTGTCAGGCGGCTGTCAATAGTCATTCCGTTAAGCCTTCTGATAATTTTATTCCTCCTTTACACTCAATTCAAGACAGTAACGGCATCATTAATACATTTCTCGGGAGTCTTTGTAGCTTTCTCCGGAGGATTTATAATGCTCTGGTTATACGGACAGGACTGGTTTCTGAATTTCAATGTGGCAGGCATCAACCTTCGTGACCTGTTCCAGATTCACCAGGTGAATCTCAGTGTAGCAGTATGGGTAGGCTTTATTGCATTATTCGGCATTGCCACGAATGACGGTGTAATAATGGGTACCTATATCCACCAGGTCTTTGAGGAGAGACACCCCTCAACGGTTGCTGAAGTACGCGAAGCCGTCGTTACGGCAGGTATGAAAAGGGTCAGGCCTGCGATAATGACCACGGCAGTGACTATTATTGCCCTGCTGCCGGTACTTTCATCTACGGGAAAGGGTGCAGACATAATGGGTCCTATGGCCATACCCATCTTTGGCGGTATGATAATCCAGGTAATGACGATCTTCGTCGTCCCCCTGTTCCAGTCCATATGGAGGGAGAGAGCAGTCTCGCGTACTCCTGACAATCATTTGAGCAAACATGAAGATGATGAGAAAGAGAGTATTTAAGATAATGTATGCCGCAACAATGGCTTTGTTGCTGTCTGTTCCCCTGAGAGCCGGTCAGGTGCATGACTCCCTCAGGGTATATCTGGAGACAGCTGCCGTGAATAATCCGTCTATAAGGCAGAAACTATATGAATATGAGGCGGCACAGATGAAGGTCTCACAGGCAGGAACTCTCCCGGATCCTGAAATGACTGCCGGTGTTCTCATTAAACCTATGGAGATCATAGGGGGCATGCAGGCGGCAGACCTGAGGCTGATGCAGATGTTCCCGTGGTTTGGCGTACTAAAGTCGGCAAAAGATGAGGCAAGCCTGATGGCAAACGCAAAAAAGGAACTCTTTAGTGATAAGCAGCTGGAAGTGTTTTTCGAAGTTAAGAGCACATGGTATGAACTATACAGAATAAGAAGAGCCATTGATATCTCGGGAAAAAACCTGGAGTTACTCTCTGTAATAGAACGGCTTGCACTTGCCAGGTTTAAATCTGCCGCGGTACAGGATGACACCCAGGTGCAGGGACTTGCCGATCTTTACAGGATACAGATGGAGGCCGGTGAACTTAAAAACAGTATTGCCCAGCTAAATGACCGGAGCCAGACTGTTATAGCACGCTTCAACAGTTATCTCAACAGGCAGCCCGAAACAATGGTGTACACCCCCGACTCTTTGGCCATCGATTCCCTTCCGTTACCTCTGTTTACTGCTGTTGACAGCATCCTGAAAAACAATCCGGGTCTTACTATGCTGGAATCGGAGATTCAATCACTGGATGCGAGAAAAAAGAAGATCAGGAGAATGGGTTATCCCAGTGTCGGATTAGGACTGGACTACTCAGTAATAAGCAGGAAGGAGATACCCTCTTCCGGCATGAATGGTAAAGATATGATAATGCCAATGGTTTCTGTCACCCTGCCGGTTTACAGGAAGAGATACATTGCGATGGAATCGGAGGCAGACCTCCTGAAGAAGGCGTCATCAGAACAGTACACTGCCACCGCCAATGCACTTGTAAATGAGTTCTATATTGCCATCCGGCAGTACAAAGATGCACAACGAAGGGTAAAACTATACAATGAGCAGTATCTGCTGGCATCAAAATCTCTTGAAATTGTCCGGAGAAGCTTTGCAGAGTCTGCTGCATCACTAACTGATCTGTTGCGCCTCAGGCAACAGGCATATGATTATGAATTAAAAAAGGATGAAGCCATTGCTGACCTTGGCACCTCCACGGCGTGGCTGGAAAAACTGATGGCTTTATCCATTACAGATAAACCGAGGTAGTTAATATGAAAAAGAGAACACTGCTTTCAAAAAGGTATACCGGTTATGTCCTGGTACTGCTTTTCGGGCTGCTTGCCGGATGGCTTTTATTTCATCCGAAGCGGACAAATGAGCCCCCGGTCACCCCGGTGGAGGAGGCATCGCATGATACGATATGGACCTGTTCAATGCATCCTTCCATCAGGATGCCTCAGCCAGGGTTATGCCCTATCTGTGGGATGGATCTGATACCTCTCATTCATGAAGAATCATCCACCGTTGATGCCGATGCAATACATATGACTTCGGGTGAAGTCCGGCTTGCCAATGTAATGACAACGGTAATCTCAAAGCAATCACCTGTAAAAGAGACAAGATTATACGGGAAGGTTGAGGTGGACGAACGTCTGCTCCAGAGCCAGGTGGCTCACATCTCGGGACGTATTGAGAGTCTGGATGTTAGTTTTACCGGTGAACCTGTGGTATCAGGCCAGGTCCTGGGAGAGATCTGGTCGCCCGGGCTTATCACTGCACAGCAGGAACTCATTGAGGCTGCACGAACAAAGCTGGAGCAACCTGACTTATATGAAGCAGCAAAGTCAAAACTCCTCTCGTGGAAACTTACGGCAACCCAGGTCTCTGAGATCGAAGAATCCGGAAAGACACAAAACGCCGTATCCATACTCTCGAATACTACCGGTGTTGTCATGTCAAGAAAAGTAAACAAGGGTGACTATGTCTCCCCGGGAACGGTCTTATTTGAAATAGCAGACCTTTCAAGGGTATGGGTAATGTTCGATGCCTATGAAAATGATCTGCAATTCCTGAAAAAGGGAGAGCCCGTATCGTTTACTATCCAGGCCTTGCCTGGAGAGAAATTCGATGGAAGAATTATTTTCATCGATCCTGTCATTGATTCTTATACCAGGGTTGCACGGGTAAGGGTGGAAGCAACAAACCGCACAGGCAGGCTAAAACCCGGCATGTTTGTTTCCGGCCTTGTCACCTCACCTGTTGGAAGCGGAAGGGAGAACATTGTTATACCGCGTTCATCTATTCTCTGGACAGGTAAAAGGTCTGTGGTTTACCTTAAGACAAGCTCTTCAGGTGACCCTGTGTTTAAAATGCGCGAGATTGAACTGGGACCGGCGGTGGGTGATGGCTATATAGTAAGGCAGGGACTGGAAGAAGGAGATGAGATTGTAACCCGGGGTACCTTTAGCATTGACGCCGCTGCCCAGCTGGAAGGAAAACCAAGTATGATGAACTCAGATGCAGGGATCAATCCGGAATCAGCTGGTAGTTCCCCGATGTCACATATGCATCATGAATAATCATAAAGCCGGAAGACCCCCGGGATTTTGCATGGTGGAAGACAGAAAGACTTATTGATTTGGCATAAGGATCAACCCGGATAGTTAATTGAACAGTCCCGGAAAGCCCGGTCTTACTGAGACCTGCTCCTCCAACTGACTTAAAACAGGACTCTTGCATTATTATGCAGCATTATAATATTTGTCACGTCTTTGTATAGTTCAGAAGAAACCTAATTCGTAACCGGCGTGAAAATAAACTCTCAGCATTGTTGCTCACAGACCACCCTTCATACAGATCTCAGCAAGGCTTATATTTTAATGAAAAAGATATTCTGTTTACCGGATATTTGTTAACTTCGTTACCATTCTGATAAACTTAAAAGTTGTATATATAAATTGACGAGATGTAAATATCAATAGGACAGTGGATTTGCAATGCGTCAGTAATAAAAATTATAAGGAAATGTAGAATACAGTTAGCTCAGAAAACATATCAAAGGACAGTTTTTTTTAATTATTCAATAGTAGTAACTTAACCTAAATGCCATGAAAAGATCTCTATTGTTGTTTTTAGTTTATTGTTCATTTCTGCTGGCAGCCAATGCGCAGCAGAGGACCGTTACCGGTACTGTAACCGGGGCTGATGATGGTCAGCCCGTTATCGGATGTACGGTACAGGTGAAGGGAACGACCATCGGCACCTCTACGGATGTTGACGGTAAGTATTCCATTGTTGTTCCTGAGACAGGAACCACCCTTGCATTTTCCTACGTAGGTATGAAACTTCAGGAAGTGGCTATTTCAGGACGCAGCGTTGTCAACGTTGTGATGGAGTCTGATGTTATGGGACTCGATGAGGTTGTTGTGACAGCTCTTGGTATCTCGCGTGAGAGAAAGTCCCTGGGATATGCTACCCAGGAAGTCAAGGCTGATGCGATCTCCACAGTCAAAACATCGAACTTCGTTAACAACCTCTCGGGAAAGATCTCCGGGGTTCAGATTCAAAGGAATCAGAACATGGGAGGTTCCACCAACGTTATTGTACGAGGCAGTAAATCGCTCGTAAACAGTAACCAGGTTCTTTATGTTGTCGATGGGGTACCTATCAACAACCAGATCGGTAAATACACTGATGTTGGTGTAACCTCAGGTCAGGCTGCCACCGTTGCCGGTTATGACTACGGTAATGCTGCATCTGACATTGACCCTGAAAGTATTGAATCTATCAATATCCTTAAGGGATCGGCAGCTACTGCTCTTTATGGCTCCCGTGCATCTGCCGGGGTTATAATGATTACCACCAAAAAAGGTAAGATACTGAAAGAGGGCGAGAAGGCTCCCATTGGAGTTTCGCTCAGCTCAGGCTTCACCTTCAGCAAGATTGACAAATCTACATTCCCTGTCTACCAGGATCAGTATGGTGCCGGCTACGGCTACGGTGATCCACCAGACTTTGCTATGAGAACCACCTCCGGAAGCCTTACAACAAGTGACCCGGTAAATGATCCGCTGGTAAGATGGGTACAGACAACAGAGGATGCGTCATTCGGACCCAGGTTCGACGGACAGCCAGTATGGGGATGGTATTCGGTAGACCCCGAATCACCCTGGTATAAGCAGTCTAAACCATGGGAGTTCTCAAAGAACGGCCCGATCACCTTCTTTGAAACGCCTTACACTTTAACCAACACACTGGCAATTGAAAAGGCTACTGATTTTAGTTCTCTCAGGTTATCCTATACGAATTACAATGCCACAGGATTACAGCCTAACAGCTCATTAAAAAGAAACAATATGACCCTGACGGGAACATGGAAGGTCAACAAAAGGCTTACGGTTTCCGGTATAGCAAATTACATATTACTGAAGGGTAAAGGCCGTAACCTGACCGGATACAGTGGTAACATTGTAACCAATTTCCGTCAGTGGCAACAGACCAACCTTGATTTTAAGGATCTGAAAAGGGCATATGAAGTTACCCAGAGAAACTTAACCTGGAACTATAATTCGTCGTTAACGTATCCTATATATACCGATAATCCATATTGGGATGCATACCAGAACTACGAGAGCGATTCAAGAACCCGCTTCATAGGTAATGCCTCTGTTAATTATGAGATTGCCGATTGGCTTGACCTTTATGGCCGTATATCAGCAGATACATACTATGAGATGCAGGAGGAAAGAAGGGCAGAAGGCAGCGTATCAATGCGCTTTGGCCTTGCCAACGTTCCTGCCAGGGTAACCTCAGGTTATATCCGCAGGGATAATACTTTCAGCGAGTACAACTTCGACCTGATGTTGAAATTCAATAAGAAACTGGGTGAATCTATCAGTATCAACGGAATTTTGGGCTTTAATGAAAGAAGAACCAACAATACATTCTTCTCCAACGCCACCAACGGCGGACTGCTCATACCGGGGGTCTATTCACTGCAGAACAGCAAGCAGGCATTACCCCTGCCACTGGAAGTTAACCAGATAGTAGGCGTACGAAGCGAATATATAAGCCTGTCATTAGGTTACAGGGATTTCCTGTTCCTCGATGGTACATACCGTAATGATTATGCTTCCACCCTGCCTTCAACCAATAACAAATACCAGTATCCTTCTGTTACCGGTGCATTCCTGTTTTCCAACCTTGTCAATGCAAAGTGGCTGAGTCTCGGTAAATTCAGGTTGAATTATGCCCAGGTAGGTAACCTTGCAGGATTTGACCTGTTGTATGATGTATACGTGGCAAACAGTGCGATGAACGGAGCCAACACCCAGCTCGCTGCTATTAAAAGGAACCCGGATCTGAAGAATGAACGTACCAATAGCATTGAAGCAGGCCTCGAAATGGCATTTCTCAACGGACGTGTCGGCTTTGACCTGGCTCTTTACAAGACGAACTCACTGGATCAGATTATACCGGTTACCGTCAGCCAGACGACCGGTTTCCAGAGCCTTATGCTTAATACCGGGGAGATACAGAACCAGGGAATTGAATTTACCCTGAGCGCCACACCTGTTAAAATAGGGGCATTCAGCTGGGATATGGTAGTGAACTGGTCAAAGAACAAGAATGAGGTTATTTCATTATACCCGGGTATTACCAACCTTCGTCTGAACTCGGTCAACCTGCAGGGTGGCGTCACCATCAATGCAGAGGTAGGCCAGCCATATGGAACCATCAAAGGAAAGGATTATACCTACGATGCTAATGGCAATAAGATTATTGATGCAGAATATGGTACACCCGTAATAACAAGCTCGGCCGCTGTCTCTATCGGTAACTTTACTCCCGACTGGACCGGTGGTATCAATAACTCATTCAGCTATAAGAACCTGGCATTGAGCTTCCTGATTGACGTACAAAAAGGCGGTGACATATTCTCACTTGATATGTATTATGGCCTGTCAAGCGGATTGTATCCTGAGACAGCCTTCATCAACGACCTGGGTAACCCCGTCAGGGACCCGATCGTCTGGGTTGACGAAGATGATCCTAGCCTGGGTTATGCATCCAATAGTGGCGGATACATCATTGAGGGTGTTAATATTGTAGACGGAGTAAGCGTACCAAATACGACACGCGTTGATGCTACCAATGCCGACGGGTTTGGAATAGGCCTCCTGCCCCACTCAGCATTTGTATATGATGCCAGCTTTGTCAAACTGAGAGAAGTTGTCTTCACGTACACGGTTCCATCCAGATTCCTGAATAAGACATTTATAAAAGGAGTATCAGTGAGTGCGATAGCTTCCAACCTCTGGATTATACATAAGAATTTACCGTATGCAGATCCCGAATCAGGGATGACGGCCGGTAATATTCAGGGTTATACAACCGGGTCACTCCCGACTACGCGTGATTTTAGTTTCAATTTAAAACTTAACTTTTAATTGAAAAAGCTATGAAAAAGATAATGATATGTATTTCAGTTCTGCTCGCGCTTTCCGCCTGCACCAAGCTGGAAGATTTAAATAAAAACGTCAAGGATTTTGCTTCGGTATCGGGCGAATCACTATACAATGGAGCTACGAGGCAGTTTATGATCCAGCTATCCACGGAAAGTGTAAACCTCAATCTCACTCTTATGTGGATGCAGCATTTTGCCAATACTACCTATCCGGATGAAAGCCGTTACGACATGACAACGCGTAACGTGCCTGTCAACACTTCGAATGCCATGTACAGGTTAGTGCTTTCCAATTACAAGGAAGCTGCCAGGGTACTGGAAGACCAGCCTCTCGCCGGTATTTCACAGGCTCAGCGTGATAACCAGCTGGCTATCGTCGAAATCATGACAATATTTGCATGGAGTTATATCATTGAGAACTTCGGTGATATGCCCTATTCTGAGGCACTCGACTACAACTATCCAAGTCCTGTCTATGATGATGCCCTTACCGTCTATAAAGATCTTATAGGCCGTCTTGACGTCGCAATGGCACAGCTGGACATCACTGTCGGAGGTATGCCCACGGGTTATGACAACATATGCGGGAGCACACCTGCAGGTACGGCCCTGTGGTACAAGTTTGCAAACACCCTGAAGCTCAGGATGGGCCTTATGCTTTACGATGTGGATGCCGGATATTCGAAAACCGTTGCCGAAGCCGCCGCTCCGCATATCTTTGAAGTAGGTGATGTTATGACCATGAAATGGCTGTCTGAAGCACCCAATGAAAACCGGCAGTTTATTGACTTCATACAGTCGGGCCGTGATGACTATGTTGTAACCTCCAATCTGATTGAAGCGATGCAGCCGTCGACTCCCAGGCCTGACACAAGCATCCTGATTGTTACGGTCACAGACCCGCGTCTTGAATTCTATGCTACTCCTGTGGTTGGAAGTGATCCTCCTGTCTATCTGGGTGGCGCACAGGGCCAGGCAAACGGATATCCGTCATTCTCGCATGTGAACCCGATTCACCTGGAGGCAAACAGACCATGGATAATAAGCGACTATACCGAGGCTGAGTTCCTCCTTGCAGAAGCAGTGGAAAGAGGATTCTCGGTGGGCGGTACTGCCGAGTCACATTACAACAACGCTGTTGAGTCATCTATACTCTACTGGGGTGGAACAACCGCCCAGGCTGATGAATATCTGGCTCAACCTTCGGTTGCTTACACCACAGCCTTCACCGACTGGAAACAAAAAATAGGAACCCAGGCATGGCTTGCTTACTGGCTCCGCGGAAATACTCTCTGGAATTCATACAGGAGACTGGATTATCCGAGACTGTTTGCTCCGCCAAACTACAAGCAGAACATTAACAAAGTTCCTGTCCGGCTGTTTTACCCTGTTTCCGAACAGACGCTGAATGCTGATAACTATGAAGCTGCGTCGACTGCAATCGGTGGTGATTCACCATTGACCAGATTGTTCTTCGACAAAGAGTTATACTAATTCCTGAATCAGGCCGTCCCGGTTTACCGACTGGGACGGCTTTTTTCATGCCATTTTGTTTTAGGATAACTCACCTCCTGTCATGATGTGATATGTGTTAAAGACCTGGTTCAACACTTCCTGGTCAGATCAATTTACATAGTATCTGAATGCACAAAAAATTATTAAAATGAAAAAGACTGCATTGTTATTATGTTCTATTATGATCTCCTCCTGGTTCTCTGTAACCTGTTCGCAAAACAACTGCAGGGTACTGAAACCCGGGATTGACAGCACTTATTCCGGTGGTTGTAAACAGGGCCTGGCAGATGGCCGCGGAGAAGCCTCGGGAATTGATCATTATTCCGGTGAGTTTAAGAAAGGACTACCTAACGGCACCGGAACATATACCTGGAAAAACGGGGGGAAATATGAGGGGGAATGGAAAAAAGGACTCAGGGAGGGTGCCGGCACATTTACCGTCTCCTGCGAAGGCCGTGACTCGGTTCTTACAGGTATCTGGGAAGATGATAATTATATCGGTGAAAAAAGCATACCTCCTTATGTTATCCAGTACCGGAACGGCGTAACGAGAGTTTCGTGTCTGAGAACAGGTGATCAGCCTCTGCGTGTAAGCTATAAATTCTCAAGGGGCGGAAGCACTTCGGAGCATACCAGTGCTATAAGCAATCTCCTTCTGCAGGGAAGTTCAGGAAATGAAAGCAGAACAGGCAGTTTTTTCGGGTTTGAAACTGTCACCTTTCCTTTTGAAGGAAAAGTAAAGTTCACGGCACCCAGCGCATTGAGTACCCGGGGCTCACCTGAAGCAGTAATGCTTAACTATGAATTGAATTTTATCATTAATCAGCCTGGAGCCTGGATGGTTACTATATATTATTGATTTATAAGCTTTTACTCTGCAATTCAAGGCGCCGGAAACCGGAAATTGACAGGCTGCCCCCCTCCAGGGACAGCCTTTTCTGTTGATAATACCTGAAATGCACTTCATAAATGCTGCCATCAGGTTTGAATAGTATCCTGAAAGAAGGTCCATTTAATAATATTGCCAGGCAGCAGCTAATTCACTGAAAGAAAAGTTATACCTTTATAATAGGCTGGCATAGGATGACCGGTCTGAAAAACAAATCAGTACTTGAATTTATCAATACGGGTTAACCAGGGTGAGGTATGAAAACTTCCGCCAGAGTCGCATATATGATTCTTCCCCTCCTTGCTGCTTTATTGTGGTTTCAGCCCGTAGTCCACGCCCAGTCACAGGGCGAAAGACCGAAGATAGGACTCGTTTTAAGCGGGGGCGGGGCACTGGGCATGGCCCATGTAGGAGTCATCAAGGTTATGGAGGAAGCCGGGTTGAGACCTGACTATATCACCGGCGTGAGCAGGGGCAGTATCATCGGCGGGATGTATTCAACAGGATACGATGCCGACAGCCTGCATAAAATACTCATCTCGATGGACTGGAATGCGCTGCTGACAAACA
>QKGI01000028.1 GCA_003250475.1 Bacteroidota bacterium
ATATGACGTGGCATGGTATTACAGGCCGTAGGATGCTATTATAATACAT
Source organism: Bacteroidota bacterium (assembly GCA_003250475.1). Classification (GTDB taxonomy): domain Bacteria; phylum Bacteroidota; class Bacteroidia; order Bacteroidales; family VadinHA17; genus SR-FBR-E99. The sequence continues at coordinate 50 of QKGI01000028.1, forward strand.
AGTTATCGACCACGTATTTTGTGAAAGGAAAGGCGCAGGTGAAGGCAGGGGAGACGGCATTGAGGATATGAACCGAGGCGCCGTCGCCTTCTATGACGAAATCCATCACCAGCTCATCGGTTGTGACATCCAGCAACTGTGCACGTATGCCCGGCCTGCCCCACTGGTTAAATCCCCTGGCATCCAGTTCGTGAACCATGGAGGCGGCCAGGGAGGTAAAGTACCTCCTGTTGTATTTCCTGACCTCCTCTATCGCCAGGCTCCTGAACCCGAATGAGTTCCTGAGGAACAGCTTTGCTTCCCTGGTAAGTATGGCAGCCGTCTCTGCCGGACGGAACCTGCTCATCCCTTCATAGTTCTCCCGCCAGAAGGCAGGAACGGAGGTAGGCCCTATCTTGACATGACCGTCAACGGTTACGGTAAAATGAACACCCAGGAAGGGGTTTTTCAGGTCAGGAACAGGATAGACATTCGTCGTCACGGGGTTGTCTTTCCCGGTATATTTCAGATAGATGCCCTTGAAGGGGATGATTGTGTATCTCCCGGAGAAGCCAAAATCCCTTGCCACCCTGTCGGCATAGAGCCCTGCAGCATTGATGAGCCTGTCAGAATAAAAGATGCTGCCCCTGGCCGTCTTTATCGTGTTGCCGTCAATACGTGAAGCATAACTCTCGCCGAAATAAAAACGGACACCTTTTTCCTGCAGTTCATTTCTGACAGCACCGGTGACCTCCACAGGATCCACCGTTGCTGTGGAGGGCGAAAAGAGAGCGTGCCTGTGGCTTTTTATATTAGGATCTATCTCTGCCAGCTCCTTCTCATCTATGATGCTGACCTCAACGCCATTGGTCCTGCCTCTCCTCTCCAGCTCAAAGAGAGCCGGTATCTCCTCTTCATTCCTGGCAACAACTACCTTCTTTGTCTCGTTTATCTGCAGTCCGTTGGCATGGCAGTATTCCCTCATCTGCCTGTTGCCGTCGCGGGTGAACCTTGCCTTGAGTGAATCAGCGGTATAGTAGAACCCGGCATGAAGCACGCCGCTGTTTCGCCCGCTGCTGTGGAACGCCACATCGGCTTCTTTCTCGAGAACGACTATATCTGCCTCCGGAAACCTGCTCTTTAGCTCGCGGGCAACAGACATGCCGATGATGCCTGCACCGATAACCAGGTAATCAACCCTATTTTTTCCCTTTGAGTTCAATGCCAAGCCTGAAGTTGATGTAAGAGTTCCTGTTAATCTTGCCGGACATAGTCATGAGACCGGCGGAGAAAGATGCTGATCGCCTGTCAGCCACTACCCATCTTATGCCGACAGAAGGGTTAATGTAAATCCAGGTCCTGTCTTCGGGGTCAGACAGGTTAAAGGCCAGGCCGCCAGACGCTCCGAAGAAAGGAACATACCTGCTGGCATTCAGGCTGAACCGTGCGTCAAGGAATACGGGCAGGAATGTTCCTTCATTGTGAAAATGCAACCCGGATCCACCCCCGGCCTTGATGTTTCGTGTGAACTGATATCCTGCCACCGAGGTAATGCCAAAACAATACCTGGCATAAGGGGCATCTGTAAGTCCTATCCCCGGTCCGCCACTCAGCTCCGTGATACTCATAAAACCCGGTGCCTGGTCGTAATTCAACCTCTGCAGGGTGACAATATTTTCCTGAGGTTGTGCGATGATCTCAAGAAAGGACCCCAGAAAAAGCAGAATGGAAACATAAGTCTTCATGAGATTAGTATTTCTGATATCAGGTATCGCTATTTCCCTTTTAGTTCAAGCCCAAGCTTGAAGTTCAGAAAGGATTTACGGTTATTGGGACCGCCGGTGGTGACCATCAACCCTGTGGAGAAGGTAACTGCAGTTTTCTTTGCCACCACATATCTGACTCCTATGGAAGGATTGATAAACACCCGGGTGTCATCAATCACCTTCGGATCAATGGCTATGCCTCCTGCCGCAGCGATAAACGGCACCAGGTCCTGTGCGCTCAGGCTGTAGCGGGCATCCAGGTAAAGCGGAAAAAGAGTTCCTTCGTTGTGCAGATGTATACCTGCACCTATACCTGCCTTGATATTACGACTGAACTGGTATCCGGCTATGGTTGTAATGCCGTAATAGTATTTTGATAATTCATCATATGTCAAACCCAGCCCCAGGGCTCCGGTTGCCTCTGTTATGCTCACAAACCCCGGTTGCCAGTCGTAGTTCAGCTTGGGAGTCCGGGCAATGCGGTTATTGGGTTGCCCATACAGGCCTGCTGCGGTGAATATGAGCAGGATAGCAGCTATCTTGAATCTCATTTTTTAATGTTTTGTGTTTCACTTTAAACGACAATCAGTTACTGAATGTATTCAATAATTTATCTCAGTCGTTCGTATAGTATCCTGAGCCTTTGCTTGTGTCTCTTGTGTAGTAGTTGCCTGGATCATAATATCGCTGGCCGTAACCCAGGGAATAGCCGTAACGTAGTCCATATCCGTAATAACCGGATAAGGAGATGTCATTGACAAGTATTGCCACATTCGACATCTCTCCCTTAAGGTATATCTCGTCAAGGAGCTGAACTGAACCACGTGTTGTATATCTCTGGCGAACAACGAACAGGGTGACGTTTGCGAGCTGGCTTAAAAGCAGGGCGTCGGTTACTATACCGACAGGAGGCGTGTCTATGATAATTGCGTCAAACTCATTACGTGCCTGTGCTATAAACTCTGTCATCTTCGGTGAGCCTACCAGTTCGGCAGGATTGGGTGGTACCGGTCCTGACGGGGCAAACCAGAGGTTCTCTATCTCTGTTGGAACAACGACATCCTCAAACCGGGCATTGTCACTGAGGTAAGTGCTCATCCCCTCTCCGTTGCCGGCTTTAAGGATATCGTGCACCCTGGGCTTGCGCATATCGAGGCCGACAATGAGCACCTTCTTTTTCATCAACGAAATGATTGTTGCAAGGTTCACCGAGACGAATGTCTTGCCCTCACCGCTCACCGGGGAGCTGACAACAATGACCGGGCATTTTGTCTGGCCGGTATAGAAGGCCAGCGATGTACGCACTGCCCTGAAACTCTCGGCCAGCGTGCTGCCGGGCTTCTGTGCAACAGGGTCCTCGATGTGGTAGTCTGAGTGACTGATATATCCTATGATAGGGGCCCTGGTCAGCCGTTCTATATCATGACGACCAATGATCTTGTTGTTGAAAAGGTCAAATATCACGATCAGCCCCATTGGTACCAGGAGTCCAAGGAGCAAAGCGACAAGGTAGTTTTTTGATGTCTTTGGCCTTATCTGGATGCTGTTATGGACAAAAGCCTCGTCAATAACACGGTTATCTGTTATCTGGGCTGCCTTGGCTATACCTGCCTCCGCACGACGTTCAAGGAGATAGGTGTAGACCGAGTTATTTACATCAAACTTCCTCTGGATGGTGATTAGCTGCCGCTCCGTGCCGGGGAGACGGTTTAACTCCTTCTCAACTGTTGATATATTGCCGTTAACCGTACTCATTGACAGTTTCAGCTGATCTATTGTGCTGGAGACATTTTCATGCAGTAAGGCACGTGTCTCTTCAATCTTCTGGTCAATCAACTGTGCCTGCGGGAGATTATTCCTCAGCGTGAATTCCATCTGCATCTTCTGTTGCTGCAGGGCAGCAAAGTCATCAACAAGCTTCACCAGAACAGGGTCAGTGATTCCCATGACACCCGGAGAGATGATGGTCTCCGTTGCATCACGTGTATTCAGGTAGTCAAGAAGATATTCATAATACTGGATCTGTAGCCCTAGCATATTCTTTTCGTTTTCAAACTTCTCAAGACGCTGAAGAACAAGAGAGCCCTCGAGCGTGAGATCGACAAAACGGTTTCTGAGCCTGAAGTTCTCCATGGTGTTCTCTGCCAGAGTGAGAGAGTCTGAAACCAGTCCCAGCTGGTCATCAATGAATTCTATCGTTTTTTCAGCCGCCCGGCTCTTCCAGTTTAGTCCTTCAGCTATGAAAAGATCCATCAGCTTATTCAGGTAGTCGACACCCTGCTGGGGCGAGTAGCCGTCAAATGAAAGGGTGAACACCGTAGCCCCATCCTTCACAGGATCCACCTTCAGGTTGTTCCGGTAAGAGTTGATAAGGGATGTCAGTGACTCAAACTTCACGATGTACCTGTTGTTTGTGCCATACACCGATTTTGTGGTGTCACGCTTTTCAACGGTGAAATTGAAGCCGTAAAGATCATACGTCTCCCC
>QKGI01000113.1 GCA_003250475.1 Bacteroidota bacterium
AACCAAAATACTTAAAATTCATTTTCAATATCCGCCGGGGATATAAATATTACACTTCCGTTGTAAAAAAATTAAACAATAGAGGTAACAGTTGAAACAGACCTTCCCACCTCAGACCTTCCGACCCGAGACCTTCCGACCCGAGACCTTCAGACTTCAGACCTTCAGACCCTCAGACTAATCCATATACGGATACCGGAAGTCTGCAGGAGGAAGGAAAGTCTCCTTAATTGTGCGGGGGGAGGTCCATCTCAGCAGGTTAAGCCTTCCCCCGGCCTTATCATTTGTGCCGGATGCCCTTGCCCCTCCAAAAGGCTGCAAGCCCACCATGGCACCTGTAGGTTTGTCGTTATAGTAAAAATTACCTGCAGCAAATCGAAGTACCTGGCAGGCTTTCACAAGAGCCTGCCTGTCGGTCGAAAATACAGCACCTGTCAGCCCGTAGGGCGAAGTCTCGTTGCAGAGATGCAGCGTCTCTTCGTACCGGTCATCCTCGTAAATGAATATGGTTATTACAGGACCAAAAATCTCCTCCTGCATTGTAACGAATTTCGGGTTGGTTGTCACAATTACAGTGGGCTCAATGAAATAACCCGCACCCTTATCGCCGGTGCCTCCATGCAATATTTCACATTCAGGAGAGGCTTTTGCAAGCTCAATGTACCTCATAATGTTGTCAAACGACTTTTCGTCAATGACAGCATTCATGAATGTGCTGAAATCGGAAGGATCGCCAACCTTTATTTCGGATGCCTGTCTCTTGAGCATGGCAGAGATATCAGTCCAGAGGGAACGCGGTACATATGCCCTGGAAGAGGCGGAGCATTTCTGTCCCTGGTATTCAAAAGAACCCCTTATAATTGCTGTTGCGGCTTCCTGTGGGTTTGCCGTGTTATGGACAATGATGAAATCCTTGCCGCCTGTCTCACCCACTATCCTGGGGTATGATCTATACCTCTCAAGGTTATTTGCTGCAGTCTTCCATAGTTCATTGAATGTTCCGTTCGATCCGGTGAAGTGTATTCCGCCAAGGTCGGGATGCCTCATTGCCACCGAGCTTATGACTGACCCCTTTCCCGGCAGGAAGTTAATGACCCCTGCCGGGAGTCCTGCTTCCATGAAGACCTTCATCAGTATCCAGCTTGAGAGGAGTGACGTTGTCGCTGGTTTCCATACTGTCGTGTTACCCATAAGAGCTACCGACATGTTCAGGTTTGATGCTATGGCTGTAAAGTTAAAGGGAGTTATTGTATACACAAATCCTTCGAGTGGCCTGTATTCAACCCTGTTAAGCTGGTCAGTGTCCGAGTATGGCTGCTCCTCGTAGATCAGTCCGGCGAAGAAGGAGTTGAACCTCAGAAAGTCAATTGTTTCACCCGCGGCCTCTATCTCTGCCTGCTGTACACTCTTGCTCTGACCCAGCATCGTAGCGGCCACTATGGTGTAACGGTACTTCTTTGACAATAGCTCGGCAGCCTTGAGCATAACAGATGCTCTTTCAATCCATGAAAGTGCCATCCATGCCTCTTTGGCTTTCATGGCAGCCTCAATTGCTTCCTCAGTCTCCTTTTCACCGGCCATATGATATGTTGCAAGCACATGCTTATGGTTATGAGGCATTACCACACTGCCGGTTACCCCCGTCCTGACAGGTTTACCGTTAATAATAGCGGGTATCTCCACTGTTTCGGAAGAAATTCTTTTTAGCTCCTTAATTAGCTCTTCCCTGTCACGGGTGCCGGCGGCATATGTGAGGAGGGGTTCATTTATCGGTCTTTGAATCTGGTAGATAGCATTATTCATATCAGTGATTTTTAAATTCAATATGCAAACATTTGCATAACGCAAATCAGCACGAAAATAGAAATTTAATCAGTCTGATAAACCAACAAATGTCATGAGTGATTTGTTCCCGGGTGGCAGAAAACCGGAGAGTGCTTTTCAATCAGGGCGGGATTCTGTAAGGATATTGGTTGCCACGGCTATCATTTCCGGCTTACCCAGCAGGTAGACAATATTATTTCCCCTGATAATTGTTGATGGTTCAGGATTCGGGATTACCTGGTCACCGTTTCTGATGGCTACCATTGTTACGCCACACGTTTTCCGGAGGGCTGTCTCAGCTATAGACTTGCCGGCAAAGAGCGACTTTTCTTCAACCATTACGGCAGCTATTTCTATATCAGGGATATCTTTGAGCAGGGAATATCCGCTCATCTTCCCCTTGTCCCTGAAAATACCATAATTATCTTCCCTGGTACGGGCGATTGCTCTTTCAATATCCATCCTCGGGATAAGGTATTTTCCCAGTATTCTCTCAAAGAAATCTATGGCAGTTTCAAATTCCTCCGGGATAACCTGGTTTGCCCCCATACGGTAAAGATCCTCAATGTCAGTGATATGCCTTGTTCTTACTATGATGTTGGCGTGTTTGTTCATTGACCTTATATGTTCTATGATTGCCATGGATGTAATCGGGTTACCCACAGAAACAACCACCATCTCTGCTGTATGTACGAAGGCCTGGCGCAGGACAGGTTCATTGGTTGCATCACCGAAAACCACGAGGTTTCCTTTGTCCATTTCGGATCTGGCACGATCAGGATCAAACACTATTGCTGTAAATGGCAGCCCCATTGTTTTTATCATTGCTGCCAGGTTTATTGCCCTCGAGTCTTTGCCTATCAGAACGACATGTTTGTTTATTTCGGGAATTTCAACCTGCTTGAGAGGGAACAGGCCGTCAACCAGGAACGGGGGCAGTGGCAGTTTGAGAATGAGGCGGGCAAGTGGTCTTGAGCTCTGGATAAGCAGTGGCGACAATGCCATGGATGTTATGGCTACCGAGAGGAACAACTGGTAGTGATAGGGAGTGATGATCTCATAATCGAGTCCGAGTCTTGCCAGGATGAATGAAAATTCCCCCACCTGCGCAATGGAGAGACCAATCACCACTGTTCCGAAAAATGTGTGTCCGAGGGCGAAGGCAGTAAGGCCTCCTATCATCGTCTTCAGTAACAAAACAATCAGCACAGTGGCAATCACAAGCCACGGATGCTCATAAACAAACCCCAGGTCAAGCAGCATTCCTATTGAAACAAAAAAGAAGCTTGTAAAAACATCCTTGAAGGGGATCAGGTTGCCGAATGCATTATGACTGTACTCTGTATCCGAGATCATCAGTCCTGCCAGAAAGGCCCCGAAGGCAAGAGACATTCCCAGCTCATGGGTCAGCATGGCTACGGCAAGGCAGATAAGAAGGATACTCATCAGAAAGAGTTCCTGGCTGCGGGTCATTGCAATAAGATGAAGCAACCATGGCATGAGCCACCTGTTCCCTACCCAGATAAAAGCTATAATCGCTAAAGCTTTCAGGGTCATGACAAGAAGGGTATGACCTACGGCTCCATCTGCACCACCGAGAATTGGTGTGATAAGCAGCAGCGGTATGAGGATTATGTCCTGGAATATCAGGATACCAACCACGGTTTTCCCGTAATGAGTTGTCAGTTCCGACCTTTCCTGAAGTAGTTTCAGCACAACTGCCGTGCTGCTTAAGGCGGTGAGGAAGCCGACAAAAACGGCTTCAGTCCATTCGAGGTTATAAATCCTGGCCACCAGCATTGTTACCCCTGCTGTGAGAAGCAACTGCATGAATCCCCCGAGAAATACAATCCTCCGGATATTCAGAAGGTGGTTCAGGGAGAACTCCAGGCCTATGGTAAACATAAGGAGTATGACTCCTATTTCAGCCATCACCTCAACATTTTCCGGAGAGCTGATCAGCCCGAGCAGGTATGGTCCGGCTATAATACCGGTAATCAGGTAACCTATTATTGCCGGTACCTTTAACCGGGTGAAAATAAAGTTTACAAAGGTTGAGAGAGCAAAGATTATGACTATATCCTTAAGAACTCCCATTTCCATTTCTCAGTGTGGTTTGTGCCCTAAAGATAGTAAAACTCTCACTTTGTTTTCATGTCAGGGATTTAATGGGGGCCTGTTGCCTGCCGGCAACAGATGGATAATTGGCAATATGTGAACCCCGTCAGCCCCGTGGTTTGCCGTGGCAAAGGAGATCTAAAAAAATCCCGGCTGTTCAGGCCGGGATATTGAAGAGTAAAAAACGTGGGTCCATCTGTATTACCCAAAATTATTCTTTTCTTATCCTGAGGTGGCCGTCCCTGATATACCAGTCATCTGCTTCCGGTTCATGAGTGCGGAAGAGCCAGGTCGACAGGGAAGTTCCCGGCACACACTTTACCTCGGTTCCCTCGGGAAGGCTTATGTTGATATCTACCAGCGACCCGTTCCATTTTCTGCCGGAGGGCAGTGAGAAGAATTCATCAAGGTAGAGGGTATCTCCGGAAAGTCTCCAGTTATATTCAATGGCCTGTGCATTTGTCCATGCTTCTCTGTCAGAGTTACTGCAGGCCCTTCTCTCAACAGAGATCCATCCTGTGCCGTTGTCACTGCCATAGATGCTTAATTCGGCAGAGGCAAAAAGCCGGTCCGTTTCCGAGTTGCGGTAAAACCGGAAATGGTCAACTGTTGAGGATTCATCATAGGCCTCTTCACTGAGCTTTGCTCCGGTAGCAATCCAAAGAGTCTCTGGTGCCGGATCAAGGTTAACTTTTTTTGCAATAGTCTCATTGTTGGCATATATCGAGAGTTGCAGGCCAAGTAATACCCCAAGGGCGCAAAGTGAAGCTATCCATACTACAAACAGTACTATCCCTGCAATCCGGAACCGTTCCCTGATTCTGAATATCATCTTAATTCCAAGCCATATAAGGGCCGCCATGGGAATCAGTGTGACCAGTGCAGCAAGTATCAAAATCAGCCACACCATGTTGCTGTTCAACACAATGCTCAGAAGGGTGTGGGTGTTGGTTAACCCCGGCTCCATCGCGGAAGCAAAGAATGGCGCATTGTTGAAAAATATCACCAGCACAAAGGTGAAGAGCATGATAAACCCAAAAATGGTGAATACAGATCCTATTATCACTGCAATCACACGCAGAATAGCCGATATAACTTTACCGAATGCCCTGAAGAAGTCAGACAGGGCCCTTCCTACCCTCGCTGAAAAACTATTCGGATCGTACATTGATTTTCGGATGTAGGTGGTGCCGGTACCGGCAGGAGTTTTATCATCATAGTAATCTTCGGGTGCACCCATGATGTTGATCATGCTATTTACCATGTCCTTTGAAACCAGGGTGGGTGGCTCGTTGCCGCCACCGAAAATCTCGGCAATTCGTGCTTCAATGTCTGCCATGGTCTCCTCTCCTCCCGGCTCGGAATTGAACCTGGCAGAGACATGGTTAAGATAGTGTTTCAGGATCTCCCAGGCCTCCTCGTCAATACGGAATAGCTGCCCGGCAATATTTATATCTATTGTTTTCTTCATGGCTGCCGTTATTTTTTGTCTCGTATCTGATTTACTGATTCTACCAGTTCTTCCCAGACCTTGTCGAGCTCATTCAGATAAATCTTTCCCAGCTCTGTGAGTTCGTAATATTTCCTTGGAGGGCCCTGTGGCGATTCCTCCCAGCGGTAGCTAAGCAACCCTGCATTCTTCTGCCTGGTAAGCAGAGGGTAGAGTGTGCCCTCAACGACTATCACCTCGGCCTTTTTAAGCTCGTTGATGATGTCAACAGCGTAGCATGAATTCCTCGAGAGAACTGCCAGTATGCAGTATTCCAGAATTCCTTTACGCATCTGCGCTTTTGTGTTGTCCGTATTCATAGCAATTCCATTATGTTCATCATGATTGTTCTTTTAGCGGGAATTATAGGTTCATTTTCTTCTTGACTGTGTCAAACTCCTGCTTTACTGAATCTTTAATGTTCTCCACAGTCACCGGATCACCTCTCATCTCAAGTTTCTGGGCTGTTGTCTTTGCCTCCGGAAGTACAATCCAGAGGATAAGATACAGTGCCAGACCAAAGCCTCCGGGAAGTATCAGGATGGCGAAGATTATCCTCATGACCAGAGGATCCCAGTCAAGATAGGCTGAAAGGCCAGCACATACTCCCCCGATTATCCTCCTGTCAGGGTCACGATATACACGACGCTGAGAACGCGGCGGGCGTTCGTCATTTGGCTGGCCTCCGCTGATGACCTCGGGAGACCCCAGTATAGCCATCACTTCTTCTACATCCTTGATGGTTATTACCTGCTTGTAGGAATTGAGCCTAAGCTTGAAAAGCTCGGCTATCCTTCCTTCAATATCAGACATGATCTCGGCAGCACTCGATTCGGCGGAGAATTCTTTCTCCAGGCTCTTCATATACTGCCTCAGACGTTCGTAGGCATCCTCGTCCATGTTGAACGCATATCCTCCGAGATTGATGTTGACCGTTACTTTCATTTTAGTGTTATATATATGGTACCTGTTAATGCAAGTTAGTTTTGTATTGCAAATATATAAATAAAAAATAATACCATGCAATACATAGATGTATTTTTTTAAGAATATTTTTATTTTGTTCCGGATGAACATTATTTTTTCTGGGGTGTGTTAGGTCAGGAATCACTAACTTTATGCAAATAAATGATGATGAAAGCTTATAACTGGGGAATTCTGGGAACGGGCAACATCGCCCACAAATTTGCCAGGGCGCTGATGCTGCTTGATAATGCGAACCTGTATGCGGTTGGTTCCCGCGATGCCGGGAGGGCGGCAGATTTTGCCTCTGAGTTCGGGTTCAACAGGTATTACGGCAGTTATGAAGAGATGATGGCTGACCCGGGTGTGGAGGTTATATATATATCTTCTCCTCACTCGCATCATCTGGAGCATACCTTACTGGCGCTGCGAAACGGCAAGCATGTTCTGTGTGAAAAGCCGATGTCGATAACAGCAAAAGAATCAATCAGGATGGCGGAAGAGGCGCGCAGCCGCGGTCTGTTCCTGATGGAGGCGTTATGGCCTCCTTTCCAGCCTTCCTATCAAAAAGCCGCCGAGATACTTGACAGCGGCAGGATGGGCAGGCTGTTGCATATGAGAGGCAAATTCGCCTTTGAATCACCTTATGATCCGGAGCTACGAACATATAGCCTTGCTCTTGGAGGCGGCTCACTCCTGGATATAGGTATTTATCCGGTTATGGACATACTCAGATATATGGGCGAGCCGGAGTCGGTGGTTGCCTCTTCGGTTCTCTCTCCCACAGGAGCTGACGAGAGCACATCAGTAATATTCAGATTCAGTGACGGACGTATGGCAGAGGCATACAGTTCGTTTGCCAATATGGCCGGGGTCTCTACCGAATTTAACTGTGAGAAGGGCAACCTGATACTGACCAGGGGCCGTGACCGTACCCAACATCTTATTATTGAGTTACCGAATGACACAGATGACCGGATCTTCACTCCTCCGGCACAGGGCTACCAGTACGAGGCAGCAGAGGTTATGAGCTGCCTTGACAGGGGGCAGACAGAGAGCGCTGTTGTTCCTCTCTCGTTCTCTATCACACTGGCAAAGGTACTTGATCTGGTACGTACCAGGGCTGGTATCAGGTATCCCGGGCGTGACAGCTGATTAACAGGCAGGAGGGATGATATGGAGACGGGCATGGCTGAAACAGAAAAGAGGAGGTTGCTGCTCAGCATGCTTGTTCCGTTCCTGCTGGTCAGCTTCATGTGGCTGATAAAGGGTACCGAGGTTTTGTTCGGGACGGACTTTCACTTTCTGGGGATATTCCCCAGGCGGCCTGCCGCCCTTACCGGCATCATTACCTCTCCGTTTATCCATTCAGGGTTCAGGCACCTGTTTAATAACACACTTCCGCTTTTTATCCTTGGCACTGCACTTTTTTACTTCTATTCGGAGGTTTCATTCAGGGTACTTCTGTGGATAATGCTGCTGACAGGATTGGCCGTGTGGATAACGGGCAGGCCGGCCTGGCATATAGGGGCCAGCGGCATAATATATGGCCTGGCCTCTTTTCTGTTTGTCAGTGGCATCATAAGAAAACACATACCCCTTATGGGACTGTCTCTCCTGGTGGCTTTTATTTACGGAGAGATGGTATGGGGTATTTTCCCTGGTTTCAGGATTGACATATCATGGGAATCACATATGCTGGGTGCCGTTGCAGGATTATTACTTGCCTTATGGTACCGTTCCGAGGGGCCTCAGCGACCCGTGCCATTTTATGAACGGGAGGAAGAGGAGGATGCCGTTAACCTTGAAGAAAAAGAGACTGGAGCGTCGAATCAAGTAAATTAATTGCTATTTTTAAGGCCCAAAAACCAACCTAAAAGCCCAGTAATGTACGTCAGAACTGGTATTCCGGCATTCGATGAGCTCATCCCGAGAATTAACAGATTCCTTGAGCAGGATCTCCTTGAACTAAGCATTGATGGTGAAAGGATAAGAGGCTATAGGTCTCCCGATGCCAGATCAGTGTGGATAAGAAACTATTCGGACATGATGAGGGCTATCCGTTACACGGAGTCCGACCTCATGAGTGTAGTCAAGCATTTCGCTGACAACCAGGCCCGAAACGGAAGGATCTTTGATTATTTTACAACCTTCCCGGAGAAGCTTCCCTGTGAAAAGGAAAACTGGACCAAGTATGTCAGAACCCCGGTTGAGGCTGATACCGAGTTCAGGTTTATCAAGGCAGCCTGGCTGGCATGGCAGGCCACCGGCAATGATTCATTCATAAGGAATCTGCTGCCGTCATTTGAGAGAGCCCTCTCCTATGTGATGGACGGCCGCTATTTCGACAAGGATAAATACCTGTTCCGGAGGCCTTATACTATTGATACATGGGATTTTGCCTATCATGCCGGGAAACATGACTGGCTTCAGTTCCAGATAGACGATGACACCTTCTGGGGTTATTTCCACGGGGATAACAGCGGTTACTACGAGGCATTCCATTTTATGTCTTACTGGTACAGTATGTTCGGAGACAAGGTGAGATCAGCCTTGTGGCGCGACCGTGCCCTGCGGTTACGCAAGAGTCTTAACAGCACCTGTTTCAACGGGTCATTCTATACGCACTTTGTTAAGCAGACACCGGTCACCATTGAAGGTGTCGATGAATCAGCACAGCTGAGCCTTAGTAATGCCGCAGCAATAAACAGGGGTGCTGCCTCTCCGAGGATAGCCACGGCTATCATCAACGAGTACATGAGGCGACGTGAGACGACACAGGCGTTTGCGGAGTGGTTCTCTATCGACCCCCCGTTCCCCGCAGGCATTTTCGGCGATTATAAACTTTCCAAAGGTGCATACTGTAACGGAGGCATAATGCCTCTTACCGGTGGCGAACTGGCAAGAGCTGCGTTAGAATATGGATTCGAACATTACGGAATTGATATTCTGATGCGTTACTATGACCTGATATCCCACAATGGAGAGACCTACCTGTGGTATTTCCCTGACGGTAAACCATCGACGGTGGAAACCAGTACCTCACCCGATGCCAGGCCAACTGACGGCTGGGGATCATCAGCCATGCTTTATGCTTTCGTCGAGGGTCTAATCGGCATACAGGATAAAGACAAGCTGTTCAGGAGGGTGCGCATCTGCCCCAAGTGGATAGTGGCAGGAGTTGAGAAGGCCGAGGTGAAGATCGATTATAAAAACTCCGGGGCATATGTGAAGTATCTGTACAGCCAGACGGCAGATAAGCTGACGCTAAAGCTCACGGGCAGCTATGACTATATTCAGTTCTCACTCCCTGTTCCTGCAAATTATGTTGCCGGTGATCTTTTGATCGGAGGAAAGAAGAAGAAGTATATCATGGCGACCATCAACCAGAGCAATTATCTGATTGCTGATATAGACATCACAGGTGAGTGTGAGGTTGTCCTCAGTCTGAGGAAGAAATCTTGACCTAAAAACGAGGCTGGATATGAACTCAAAACCAGTAGCAATCATTACCGGAGCCAGCAGGGGCATAGGAAGGGCCATATCCATGGCACTTGCCGCCGAGGGATATGATATTGCAGCTATTGCCCGTACTTCAGACAGTGAGTGCATGCTTTCCCTCCAGCCTGAGGTTGAGAAGCTGGGTGCCTCATTCTTCCCTGTCGGTCTTGATGTGGCACATACGGATCTTCATGATGAGGTGATTTCAAGCATACTTCAGCGTTATGGCAGGATAGATGTCCTGGTGAACAATGCAGGGATAGCCCCTATAGAGCGCAAAGATCTGCTTGACATAAACGAGGAGGCCTTTGACAGTATTCTCGGCGTCAATCTTCGTGGTCCGGTTTTCATGGCCCGCCGCGTTGCCAGGGAGATGATATGGCTGAAGGACCAGGTGAAGAACTGCCGTCCTTCGATCATTTTCGTTACCTCCTTCCTTGCGTATACCTCCTTCACGCATGGCTTTGAGGTATGCATCTCAAAGGCGGCCCTTAGCATGGCAGCCCTTGTGTTTGCCGACAGGCTGGCGGAGGAGGGTATTAACGTATATGAGATCAGACCCGGACTGATTAAGACTGAACTGACAACCAGGAGCAAGTATAAATTTGACAGGCTCATTACAGAAGGACTCATACCGCAGAAGAGGTGGGGTACTCCCGATGATGTGGCTAAAGCAGTTGCCTCGCTTGTACGCGGCGACTGGTCATTCTCTGCCGGTACGATATTCGAGGTTAGCGGCGGAATGAATATCAAAAGCATTTAAAATCAATATTTTCATTCTTTTTTCTGCGCAGGCCGTACTGCTTCATTCAACGTATGTTGAACAAAAGCTGCATCGTTGTGGTTTTTTAGAAAACAACAACAGATAAAATGAAAAGAACAGTTATAACATTATTAATTCTATCGTTTACAATCTTATCGTCTATTGCTCAGAAAAAACATTTTGCTGATAATGCAGCCACACAGATAAACTGGAAGGGTGGTAAGATAGTTGGTAACTCGCATACCGGAACCGTAGATCTTCAAAGCGGATGGTTATCGGTTGATGGAAAGACTATCACAGGAGGAGAGTTTGTGGTTGATATGACCAGCATAAGGGGCACCGATTTAAAGGATGATGGGATGCGTGCAAAGCTTGAGGGTCATCTGAAGTCTGATGATTTTTTCGGAGTCGGGAAGTTCCCGGTATCGAGACTCGTTATTACCAGTGGTGGCAATTTCTCAGGAGGTAAGGCAACAGTTCGCGGTGAGCTGACCATCAAGGAAGCCACTCATCCTGTGGAGTTTTCAGTTACTGAGTCAGGGACCGGCAACAGGAAGACCTATATTGCCACGATCACATTTGACCGCTCTCTTTATAATGTGCGATATGGTTCGGGCAGGTTTTTCTCCAACCTTGGAAACAATGCCATCAATGATGAGATAGAGCTGGAAGTGACGCTCGTACTAAGCAGTGCAGGGTAGTCAATTATTAATATTACTGACTTCCCGGCGTGATGCCTGAGGTGCATTTTAATAGCTGAGAGTGTCGGCGTTTGCCATCTCAAGAAACGACAAGTAAATGAGTTTTGCCACATCCTCCATTATCTCGGGCGTTACAGCCGTTTCGTCATCACCCGGAAGGTGATAATAGACCGGCTTGACCCCGTCTGTGGTTGAGAGGCTCATGGTTCTGTAACCGTCGGCGAGGAACACCAGTCCGTCACTTCGTGGCCGTCCGTAAAATGACCCTCCAGACGTCGATACTCTCAGGGGCCTGTGTATGTAACTGTCATTGGCCGCTTTGAAATAACCTGTCAGCCCGGAGCATGATGCCGAGGCACTTACTGCCAGTCCGGTACCATTGCCGACCATGTCAAGGTTAATGTATGTTATGGTTTTCTCCTTGGGGAAGACGGGGTGTTGTGTATAGAATGTGCTTCCGAGAAGGCCTACCTCCTCTCCGCCGATAAACAGGAAGAGGACTGTCCGTTTCATCTTAATTCCTGATAAGGAGAGCGCCTTTGCCGCCGCCATGATATCAACAACACCGCTGGCATTATCAAGTCCGCCTGCTACGAGTAGTCCGCCTGCATTTCCGACAGCATCCAGGTGACCGCCTATTATTATCACCTCACTCTTGAGCAGGGAGTCCGTACCTTCAATCATCCCAACCACGTTACAGGTCTTCCCTTCGGGATGCCGTGTGGTGTTTGCCTTCATTGTTATGACCCTTCCTGTGGCAAAAGATGCCGGTTTGAATGTTTTGTCAACCTGCCCCAGCAGTACTTTATTATCCTTGCCTGAGCCCGCCATGATGTCTGTCAACGGGTCAGGACCTATGCCGGTCACGATCATGTTCCTGAAGTACGAGATATTGGGGTTTGCACTGTTGCCGTCTATATATAGCATGCCTGCGGCACCGTGTGCAACGGCGTTTTCAACCTTATACTGATGATAGCAATATTTCACCCACCTGGCATATTCCGGATTGCGCACGTCCTTATAGGGGACATCACGGTTCATTAAAACTACCTTTCCCCTGACATCAACCCCTTTATAATCGTCATAATTAAGCTCGGGAGCAGTGACTCCGTATCCGACCCATATAACCTCTGCTGTCACCTCTCCGTTCCCGGAATTCATCCCCGGGTAATAATTATCCGGTGCGGAGTAGTTTTTAATTATCACCGAACCATCTTTCTGCGGTATTTGCAGTTTAAGAACCCCTATGTCGTTTACCACGGTATAGGGATGGTTGAACCACTGGAAATAGGAGCCGTTGTCACCGGCAGGCTGTATACCCCATTCCTTCAGCTTTGAAGCTGTCCACTCCGCTGCTGCAAGGTACTCCGGCGTTCCGGCAAGTCTTCCGTTATATTTTTGTGAGCATAGCTCCGTAAGCCAGCCGGCTATCTCTTCACTACTGATAGAATGAAAATATCTAAGGATAGTCTGGTCATCGGCATGCCTGACAGGCTCCTGATGGTGGTACGCAGATGTCAATAAAATGACAGCTGTGAGGAAAAGAATTCGCATCGATAAATTTATTGTTACATTCCGATATTAACAGATACAAATATATCGTTTTAACAATAGAGAATAAAGATTATCAGGGAACAGGATTACAGTTTATGTATCCGGATAATCCCGGTAAGAGAGGCGGATTATCAGTCAGTTATGACAGGTATTGCCTGAAATGCCGGGAGACAGGCCGGTTCATACTGAGCCCTGTGCCTCAAAAAAATGATGCCGGTTAAAGAGTATGTTAAAGATTTTGGTATGGTTATTGGGCTGATTGCACCACCTGGTGTGTGTTCGTCCCGGCGTAAACATTTTTCGGGGCGAAGAGCATTTAGTTCCGTTGCATATTTAACACTTCGCATAAAAGTACTTTGATGAAAAGGGGAATAATTTTTCTTGCATGTATGATACCTCTGCTTTGCTCAGGGCAGGATACATGGTATGGTGAGTATGCTGTTTTCGGGGGAGGTGGCAGCAACGATATCTTTCGCTTCCATGAGCTGGATGGAGCCGGATCAGTAACCGGCACCGGCATGTGGAATACGGGTATTGACATAAGGAGGATATTCGGTGATCATTTCAGCATTGAGACAGGTCTTTCATACGGACATCAGTATTATTATACCAGTCCTGCTCCCGGTATTGAGGGCGATGACAGGCCCGGCAGTTTCGGGATGCTCGTTGTTCCGGTAACGGCACGGTATGACTTCCTCAAATGGTTCTTTGCAGATGCCGGGGCTATCTTCTCTTTTCAGACAGGTATCACGGGTATTGGCAATATGACCGGCCTGGGAGCAACAATAGGTGCCGGAGTTCAGTACAGGTTCAAATCGGATGTTTTTATAAGGATCCGGGCTTACACCTCACAGTATGGCCTGTTTCATTTCCTTCCCGAGGATTATCCGAGGACACTCACGAATGAAGGGGTTACATTAGGGGTTGGATACAGGTTCATTCACCTGGGTAAATGTAACTGTCCTGAAGGTAACAGTCCCGGGAGACGCTTTTATTAGTCCTCCGCCACTTTTTTGATCAGCACTTTTGCTTCAGCCCATTTATCTTCAGGCATACGGGCCCCTACTACTTCTATCACTTTGCCGGCCAGTATAGACCCGAACAGTCCGCATTTATCGAGGCTGAAACCATTTGAAAAACCATAAAGAAATCCTGCGGCATAGAGGTCGCCTGCTCCGGTAGTGTCAACGGGTTGTACACTCAGGGCTTCCACCTTGATTACCTCATCGCCTCTTTTTATCCACGAACCTGCGGGACCTGTCTTTACCACGGCAATCTCGCATCTCTGTGATATAGCGTCGAGGGCTTCCCTGGGAGCCAGTCCTGTGAATGCCTTTGCCTCCTCTTCGTTTGCAAAGACAATGTCAACGTATCTTGTCACTATCGACTCGAACTCGGGGAGCATCTCATTAACCACGTTATAGCTTGCCAGGTCAAGGGCAATACACATGTTGTTCTTTTTTGCCAGTTGGCAGGCCTGCTCCACCAACGGCATGTTATTAAGCAGGTAGCCTTCCATGTAGAGGATCTCGTAGCCCCTGAGGTAGTCGCCTTTCAGTTCGTCGGCCGACAGTTCCGTGGCGGCTCCCAGGTGGGTGGCAAACGTACGTTCAGAGTCAGGAGTGACGAGTGCCACAGCCGTGCCGGTGGGGGTTAGCTGTGCCCTGATAAGTACAGGTGTCAGGCCTGCATCAACCATATCCTGTTCATAAAAGTTACCCAGTTCATCCCGTCCCACTTTCCCGATGAAGGAAGAGTGCACTCCCATTATTCCCAGGCCGTACATTGTGTTACCTGCCGAGCCGCCGGAGGCGAGGGTTCTTTTCATTCCATTGATTGCCTGTTTAATCTCTCCTGACCGGGGTGCATCGACAAGTGTCATGCTGCCTTTGGGGAGGCTGAAACGGGTGAGACATGTTTCGTCCGGTATCATTGTCATGACGTCAACGAGAGCGTTGCCGATGCCTATTATTTTCTTCATCTGGAAAATTTTGACAAAGATATTGCTTAATTCGTTTAAAGCGGTTAATTTTGCCACGCCTTTAAAAGCAACATACACTCCTCAGTAGCTCAGTTGGTCAGAGCACCTGACTGTTAATCAGGGGGTCCTAGGTTCAAGTCCTAGCTGGGGAGCGAAGCAAGTCAACCACTTACACCGATTTCGGGTAAGTGGTTTTTTATTACGCGCCAGTTTTGGGCCAGTTTCTGGAGGAAGTTCGTTGTTTTTGGATCAGCTATGGACTGAGATTTAATTAATTTATCGTCAGTTTTCACTATTTATCCAGACTTATTATGTTTAAATGTCCCTACCAATAACAATAGATCTGAAAATATTGTAGTTGTTCTGCCTATGAAGTTTAAATGGGAATGGATAGAGACTAAGATTATTTACTACTACGATAGCCAATAGGTCGATCCACTTAATATTAAAACTGATCTGAAGTTCCTTAAATTCATTATAAAATATCGTCCTTCTTTTCTCTTTGCTAAGCCTTGCAATAAGTTCTTTTTCAAAATCAGTATTGTATTTAATATCAAGAAGATGTCTAATGGTATATCTCCCATCAGTAAGTAGAAAGCCAAATCCAAGTTCTTCACAAAACTCAATTATCGCCTCGATTTTCTTTTGTACACGGCAATCAACCATTCCTGTCAAGTCCTTTATTTCTACTATGAAAGCTTCTCCGCTCTCCAGAATTACTGCAAAGTCAGGAGTGTAAATCACCTTCTCCCTTCCCTTTTTAAATGTGAAAGTAATAGGCTGCTCAAGATAAGTTTTTACTTGAGGGCAAGATTCGAGTAACTTCATGAACTTGAGTTCAAGCCCAGACTCATATTGGCCATGGC
>QKGI01000035.1 GCA_003250475.1 Bacteroidota bacterium
ATTGAAGAACTCATTTGAGAGATCCTGTGCATAAGCGGCAAAACTGTAACCCTTGGTGTACTGATATTCGTTGATAAGGGTCACTCCCACGTTATGGTTGGTAGCAAAGGTCTTTGTAAAATTCAGGATGTTCTGAAGATTCCAGCGCATATTGTTATTGAATGCGTTATAGGCATACCCCTTGTACCCCTTACCGTCACCGTGAGTAGGATTCCAGTAAAGATATGCATCCGACTGCGACTGGTCAACGCTCAGCTGGGTCTTCCAGTAGAGCCACGGTGCGAAGTTGATCTGGGCATAAGTATTGCCAATAAGCCTGTTCACCCTTGATTCATACTTATTATGATCAACTATGTACATGATATTAGGAAGGTTGTCGCCTATCGACTGGATGTTATTCCAACGGCCGACATAATCGGAATTCACGTCGTCAAGATTGTATCCTGTGGGATCATCTTCATCATAAATAGGAACGTTAGGATGCTGCCGTATAGCTGAGAAAATGTTGCCAGACAGGGCGTTGGTCCCGGTATTCAGCCCTTTGTATGATGATTTTGTCAAACCGATATTTACTCCCATGGTAAGCCATTTGGTTACCTTCTGGTCAACGTTACCTCTTAAGGAATATCTCTGCATCTCATTTGGCTTGGCAATACCCTCCTGATCGGAATAACCTATTGAGAAGTAATAGTTTGTCCGGTCAGTAGCACCGGTGAGTGCAAGGTTGTGGTCCATCTGGAATGCATTGGTACGCAGTACAGCCCTCTGCCAGTCAGTATCATAGGTACCGGGCTTGGAGCCTGTCGATGATGCAATATCAGATGATCCTGAGTTGGATCTTTTTTCATTGCTGATAGTCACGAACTCATCCGCATTCAGAAGATCGAAAAGCCTAACAGGCTGGGCTACACCTACATATGTGTTATAAGTAAGCCTGTACTTGCCCATGTCGGCATTTCCTTTCTTTGTGGTAATGAGAATGACACCGTTAGCAGCTCTTGAACCGTAGATAGCGGTTGCTGAACCGTCTTTAAGTATCTCCATTGATTCAATGTCCGCAGGGTTAATATCTCCCAGTGCGTTTGCAGAAGCAGCTCCTGCCGATATGTTACCTGTAAATACAGGAATACCGTCTACGACAACCAGTGGATAGGTGCCTGAAGAGATTGAACCGGTTCCCCTGATGTTCATCCTTGGAGTTTCACCAAGGATACCTGTGGTAGTGGCGACCTGAACACCAGCCGAACGTCCGGCCAGCTGGGCATCAAATGAAGGTGTCGCAAGTCCTGATATTGCTTCTCCCTTAACCGAAGCAATTGCACCTGTTACTTCACTTTTGCGCTGCACGCCGTATCCGACAACCACAATCTCCTCCATAAACTGAAGATCGGGTTCCATAACAACGTCTATGACACTCCTGCCATCGATCTGAGTTTCGAGTTTCTTCATGCCCACATAGGTAAAGACCAGTGTGTTGGCATCTGCGGGGACGTTTAGCGTATACTTACCGTCGGCGTCAGTCATGACACCGAGAGTGGTTCCTTTTACGCTGATCATTACTCCGGGTATCCCAAGACCGTCCTCTGAGCTGGTCACGGTACCCCTTACATACTGCACTTGCTGACTGAATGCCATAGCACTTCCAGCAATAGCCAGTACAAAAATCATTAGGATCTTTCTCATACTAGTTAGAAGTTTAGGTTGAAAAGGGTTAATGTGAACTAATTCACGTGGGCAAATATAATATTATTTACAATTCTGCAATAAACAGGGGAAAATTTAATCAGATTATCCCTGCTGCCATTTTCATCATTTTTTCTTCAATTTCCGCTGCCCGCTCGTCAATTTTTAGACCCTCAGCCAGTAATTTTGCTGAAAAGTCACTGTCTTTCAGTCCCCTGACATTGATGCTGACATTTAGGAAAGCGCCTCTTATACACGCCCTGGTGGCTAAAACTCCCACAGCCGCATCTGTAACAGAATTAGGGTTACCTTTCTCAATCATCTGACCGAGCAGGTCAAAACTTCCGAAAGCTTCTTTCATTACCGTCAGCGGCACCATTGAGGCACGCTTCGTGGCCTCCTCCACTGCCGCAGCCCTGGCAGCCTTTTCCTCTTCACTTCCCCTGGGTAACTCAAACGCTTTAAGAATAGCATTATAGGCGTCGGTATCCTCATCCACCAGCTCAAGCAGCCTCTGCTGCAACTGCGTTCCCTTTTCCGCCCAGGCGGCAAACTCTTCCCATCGGTCATCCCATCCTCTTTTATGACTTGAAAGGTTGGCAACCATGGTACCCAACGCTGCTCCCAGGGCTCCCATTGCCGCTGACACCGACCCACCTCCGGGTGCCGGCGACTCCGATGAGGTCTCCCACACGAATGACGAGAGAGACAGGTCAACAAGTTTCTTTTTGTTGTCGCGAAGAATGTATTCTATGATCTTCTCACCGGGATTGAAAGGTTTAAGTTCGGAAAGACCCATTGATCTCACTGCCGTACGGATAAGTTCCTCCTCCGAGACCCCTGCTGAACGCTTTTGCTTGTGCAGGAAGTATCTGCCGGCATCAAGCATGGCTTTAAGGGGTATCAGGCCAACCAGCTCCGAACCGGTAACCCTGACGCCTCTCTCTTCTGCCTTGATGCAGACCTCATCAAAGGCGCGGTGCACCGGAGTGACTCCTATATTAGTAAGATTCATGGATATCTGTGCAAACCCGTACTCGGCAATATACCAGCCAATCGCTTTGACAGCTTTTAATGAACCGGGTATCATTACCGGGTTACCGTCAGCATCCCTGACCACTTTGCCGGTCACCGGGTTCCCCTCCCGTTTCTCACGTCCCCGCTCCCTTACGTCGAAAGCTATGGCATTGGCCCTTCGTATTGAGGTTGTATTCAGGTTCACATTAAAGGCGACGAGGAAGTCGCGTGCACCCACAATCACTGCTCCCGCACCACTGTTGAATTTTGCAGGGCCAAAGTCCGGCTTCCATACCGGATCTTCCAGCTTTTTCGCCAACCCTTCATATTCCCCTGCCCTGACACTGGCAAGATTCCTTCTCTCCTCACTGAAAGCGGCAGATTCATAGCAATATACCGGCAGCGACAGCTCTTCTCCGATCCTGCGTGCCAGATCACGTGCATACCCTGCTGTCTCTTCCATCGTAACTCCCGAAACCGGTACCAGCGGACATACGTCCGTTGCTCCCATACGCGGATGAGCGCCTGTATGATGCGCCATGTCAATCACCTCCGATGCCTTCTTCACAGCCCTGAAGGCAGCTTCACAAACCGCCCCGGGCACACCTACAAATGTCACCACAGTACGGTTTGTATCCCGTCCGGGGTCAACATCCAGCAGCCGTACCCCTTCTACTGATTCTATCTGGTCTGTTATCTGTTTTATTTTATCCATGTCTCGTCCCTCGCTGAAATTGGGGACGCACTCTATAAGTCTTGTATCCATTTCTTTATATTATTGTCGGTAATAATGTTGTCGTTTCTGAAGTTTAGCTGGTTTGTTCGGTCTGAAGGTCTGAGGTCTGAAGGTCAGAGGTCTGAAGGTCTGTCGCTTTACTTGCCAACCCTGCAATCTGGCACCTTCTCCGCCAGCTGGCGGATCGGTCCGGTCTGAGGTCTGAAGGGTACTGTTCTTCAGGAGGTTCTATGTTCTGCAGACCCAGGACTGTTGCTGACCTCCGTATGAAGATCCCTGACAATATCAACAGAAAGAACCCTGCACTACTGCCGGTTATGGCAGAAGGCAGGGTGTCTGTTATTCTTCCGGTATCTTTTAGAAGATGTAGTTCAGTCCGATATAAAACCCGGTATTGCCGTCCTGGGCATTTAGTGCCTTACCAAAATCGGCAGAGATGACAAAATTTTCATTCATGACGACCTTGAGACCAATGCCGGCAGCCACATGAGGTGAGTCTTTCGGATCTTCCTTGAGATAGTCGCTCGCTGATTCCCCTGTGTCAACAAGGGCTTGACCGAATTCAGCAAGGTTCACATCGATAGGTTTGGTTACCATACCTGCATCAACAAAGTAGTTTGTGCCAATGTAGAAATTCTGGTTGATGAACCTGAAGTGAACCATTTTCCAACGCAGCTCGGCATTACCATACATGAATCCGTCTCCCACAACCCTGTTCCTAAGGATTCCCCTGACGGTTTTGCTTCCTCCGAGCCCTTCCGAAGTGGCACCCCTGAGTTCGGAAACGATTACCTGTCCCTGGTAGTAGAATGGCACCTCGCCAAACACAGTAGTCTGG
>QKGI01000006.1 GCA_003250475.1 Bacteroidota bacterium
TAAATAAATTTGATTTTATAATATGATTGTAATATTTTTAACTTTCAAATTCATAAGTATTTATGTTTTAAATTTAAATAATCAACAGGTAAAACATTAAAATCAGGGAGGAATTGAAAAATGAAAGATAGAATGAAGGAATGTTCACCCTCATCGGGGGCTGTCTACGGACTGGGGTTTATTGGAGCAGCAATCTATTATATTGGAGGTGCTACAGGATTCTGGATGGGCGTCCTCGGGTTTCTGAAAGCAGTGGTCTGGCCGGTATTCATGGTACTGGCGGCATTTAAAAACCTGGGCTTATAAATCAATTAATTATAGATTTCAAAGACTGTTGTAGTACTGTATCAGTCTTATCATGTCTTCGCGGTCATCAATCTTAAGTTTGTTCCGCGAAATGAATTCATTTATCTCATCACCCTTCTCAGGGAATATTTTTATCAGCTGACGTTTACTCAGAAAGCTGTATAGCTGATGATCTTTTCGCACCCAGAAGACAGGAGAGTCAACTATTTCATACTCCTCCGGGATGGAAAGGTTGTAGAAGTTGCTGTTACTCTGTATCATGCTCACTCTGTCGACAGCGGATGTATGTGATCTGCCACCGTAAGCGGCAGGCTGTCCGGGATCAATGAGCCTGGTTTTATGCTGTATGAAGAGTGAGACCGGAGCATCAACAAGTATTTCATACAGGGCATCTTTAAAAGGAACAAATTGCCTGCCGGACATGATAATTGTGTCAACAAAGGATGTCATTACCATGTCTTGCGCGACACTATCCTTCATGAGCACAAGTTTTTCGGAGAGTGTATTATAATTTGCTGTCACAATATTCACCTTGCCCGTCTTCATTTTTACCTGGCAGCTGACGAACTCAGGGAAAAGGAACTGAGCCATTGTATTTTGCCGGTCGTTCTGGGCATGGAGGGGAATGATGATGAAGCTAAAGATCAAAATCATTAATTTTCTGCATCCGGCGATACAGTCTTTGTCTCTTTTGTATGTCATCATGAATGACGTATTAATTTGTGGATCATTTTGCATCACTAAAGTAGGTAAATTTTTTTCTTCCTGCTGTTGAAAAAGGAGATGAGGTTGTTTAAAAAACCAGCGTTTGTCGCAGGTGGAAAAGCCTTATTTTCCTTTAATTGCCGCTATCAGGGACTGGTATCTAATTGCCTGCCTGTGACGATATTATGAACTCCGGAATACCAGCTGTTTTAATTGTTCTTACTTTACAGATCTCTGTCATGCTTTTTGGAGAGACATATAAAGACAGCTCGGTCTCTTCCGGCAGGGAGCCGGGTATTATCAATAACAGAACGCCGGAGCCGGGTCATACTGACGTCTTTTCAGTCTTTCCAAACCCGACAACCGGGAATATCAAGCTGAGGACCGGTACCGGCGATTCTGAAGTGCTGAAGTACGAGCTCTATGATATGACGGGCATGATGATACAGAAAGATAAGATTGAAGGTCCGGAGACACTTATCACTATGGAGCATCTTGCGGCATCACTTTATTTTCTGAAGGTTAAGAGGGAGAACAGTACGTTGATGATGTTCAAAATCATTAAAAACTGATTTTGAATCAATATTATTCTGCCGAAGGTTCCTTTTGTGTCTCACCGCAATAGCGGCAGATCCTGGCGGAGAGCTGTATCTTTTCACCACAGTTCAGACATTCCTTGAGATCGCCCATACCGGACAACAGTTTTTCCTTTTCGTCTGAAATAATACCCTGGAACAGGTTGAGTTCCGTATCAGTAATAAATTTAACAGGCTGTGCCATACTTCCGCCGGCATATTCAATGACCAGATATCTCTTCCTGAGCTTTATCAGGAGCATGATTCCCCCGGCTATGGAGAGGGCGGCTATTACAAGCATAATGATTGTTGATTGCATCACTTCCGAGAGTATCCCGAGGATTGCAGCCAGGATGCCAAAAATTACCAGCGACAAACCCGGTACAGGCTTCGTGATCTCCTTGCTGGTCGTTCCGGTAATATCACGCAGGCTGACAGTCTTCTTCCCCCGGCTGACCCTGAGACCGCCACCATGAATATGCAACCGCGATTCATATAATCTGCCAACGTGGTAGATATTCTTATCTGAAATAATGATAGCTGAATCTGAAAGATCATCTTCAACGAGCAACGATGAAAAATAATCCTGGCCCAATATCGCAATGAATTTCTCGTGCTGCGACGCAAAGAGATTTTTGTAATTGTACTTCATTAATATTGTCAGTTAAGCCATGGATCCGGGATGAACATAATATCTTGATCGCCTGTCCAAATTTCGCGAATAAACCTCAATAAATGTGCGTGTAAGCCTTTAAATGAATGATATTTTTGACCAACAATAGAGTGGAGAGGACAAATGTACTTTGTTCTTAGATTACATCTCAGTGTTTCGGCCGTCATATGGCATTGCGGAGGCCTCAAAGGCCCTCTGGTGTATCTGCAACCGGCTTCTGTTCCGGTGCGGCAGTCTGCAAAGGGGTATCCGGATAGCTGTTGAACCATGACTCAACAGGTACATCGCGATGGTTTTGGTATTCATTAATCATATACTGAACTGATTCCTCATTTTCAATTATGTAAACCCACTCAATCTCCCTGGGATTTTTCTCACCGATTCGTCTCAGATAAAGCCTGTCACCGGCCTTAAAACTGCACTCCCGGCCGTAAGCTGCTATCCGGCCACGTATACTGTCACCTGTTGTTGTGATCCATATAAGATCAGGATTACCATATTTGTCTGCCGGAGTAGAGCGGGATTCCAGAAAGTCCCCGATATAATGCCGGGTAATATATAGCCTGTCTTCGATAACAGGAGAGGATGAGTGATTGGGTGAGCTGCATGATGCAGCCAGGATTAATAGAAGGAAGAGTGATATCCTGAGTCCGGGTTGTGCCATGATTAGGATCAAAAATATGTCCGGGTATAATTTCAGGCAATAGAAAAACTGCCGAATAGTTAATAACCGGACAACAGTTATTCACAATTTACCCGGGAATTCAACAGTAAACAGCTGCGGCAGGCCGGTCACTATTCAAAATGGAATGAGAGTATCCAGATTCGTGACCTCAGGGACTCAATGGCATTGCAGTATCGGGGATAATCAGGATGAGGATCATGAGCCAGTATATCATTCATGCCGTTCGACATCTTCAGCTCTATTGAAAATTTAATATTAGTCAGATAAAAGTCGATGCCCGTGCCTAATTCATAATAGAGGTCGGGATGGTTGAGACGAAGATAAACAGGCCTTTCGAGCCTGTATTTATCCTGTGCATAAAAATCATACCTGTAGTTCAGCCCTCCGATAATATATGGCTTTACATTCTGCATTCTCCAACCGTATTTAAGAAGTAGCGGAACTTCAATAAAACTTGATTCAAGCTTCTGAGGACTAAAAACAGTGTCATTCAGCCTGCCACTGTCATATGCTATGTTTCTCTGTCCGAAGGATAAACCGGGCATCAGCCTGATGTCAAAAAACTGGTTCAGCCTGAAGTTTATGGCCAGGTGGATATTTATTCCCGGGTATAGATTACCCCTGCCCGGGTACAGAGAATCAATAACAGTGAACTCGGCAGAGGGGTCAATGCGGAAGGTCATAGCATTCAACCCCAGGCTGTAACCTATATTGAAGAATTTTTCGTCATCCCATGGCCCGGTTGTGTCATCCGGATCCTGGCCGGACAGACCCAGGCCGATGAATAGCAATAATGCAGTATAGATTAACTTTTTTACGTTGAGATACATCTTCTGAGGTTTCACCGTATTGCGGCTCCAAGTTAATAAAATTGGAGCACTATCATTCCATTAAAATCCGTACTCATAAATTATCAATAAGAACTTTAAAGTTTTATTGCACCTCATGGAGATTATCCATTCCGGCCTGCTGATCGTGACAGCTTGATTATTACATTTATACTGTGAAGAGAGATATCATGAAGATCAGTGAACGAATAGAGATAATAAAGGGAGACATCACCACGCTCAGGACTGATGCTATTGTTAATGCTGCCAACAACTCATTGCTTGGTGGCGGAGGCGTCGACGGGGCCATACACAGAGCTGCCGGGCCGGATCTTCTTGCAGAATGCAGAAAACTGAAGGGATGCCCGACCGGCGCAGCTAAAATTACCGGAGCCTACAGTCTGCAGGCAAAGTATATTATCCATACCGTCGGACCTGTATGGCGGGGAGGGCAGCATGGCGAGCCTCAGCTGTTAGCCGGGTGCTACAGTAACTCCCTCAGGATCGCTGCAGAAAACGGAGTCAGAACAATAGCATTTCCATCGGTCAGTACAGGAGTATATGGATATCCTGTTGAGAAGGCATCCATGATTGCACTGAGAGAGATAAAAGCTTTTTTGGATTTAAACAGTACGGTGGAGAAGGTAACAGTCGTCTGCTTTGATGAGGTCACCTATTCAGCTTACAAAAGGAATTACCCGGTGATTATAAATCAATAGTGGGGTTGCATAAACGTCTTATCTGATTTCAGGTATGGTTAATAAGGAGTGCATACGTAACCGTATGACTCCAGTTTAACCTTGCTCATGGAACTGCAGACCGTCTGCCAGTCCAGAGAATTATGAGGGTTAACACACTCCCAGCAGAATGGAACAGTATCACATGAAGCAAAACTAAGCATGAAGATTACTATAAGGGATATTGAAACCTTCAAGAATATTTTTCTCCTCATCGACAACATCTGCAATAATCCTTTTGAGAATATGCAAAATTAAACTAACACCCGACAGAAACAAATATTAGCCTGCCTGTTACACTTTTTTTTAGCGAAGACCTTATTACCTGGTCTGTTTACTGGGCTGGTATCTTCACCCGGATTATTTACCCCGGCCAATGCTTAATTTTTTATTTACAATATGGGATACATATGCACAACCGGAGCCTATAATCATTGAGGCAAGTACATCAGATGGATAATGAACACCCAGGTGCATGCGGGAATACGCCACAGTACCTGCATAGGCAAATGATGGTGCAATTACATACCATCTCGGGTAGTCAAGGCTTAAAGCTGTTGCTGTGGCAAATGCAGTCGAGGTATGGCCGGATGGGAATGAGGGGTTGGTCTCGAATGGTATCCCGGTTTTATTAATAATATCAGGATAGGTCACATAAGGACGCTTTCGTTTGACAGTATATTTAATCATTGTGGTAAGTCCCTGGCTGACTGCTGTTCCGGCTGCCATAAAACATGCATTTCTCAGTAACTCATCATCATGTGTTGCCAGACCGGCAATAGCCATGGTGACCGGAACACCGGTAAATACGTATCTGTTGGCATTGGACACTGTCCTGAAGAATCCGTCTGATGGCAGATCCTCCGGGGAATTAACTGCCCGCAATATCCTGATATCAATGTTCTGAGAAAACAACGACAGAGGGACTACCATTAAGAGAAGTGCTATAAGCTTTTTCATAGGCACCTGGTTTGTAAATGACACAATACCTGTATTTCCCTGTTTACTGATGCGCCCGGCTACTTATGGTCCGGCACAAGCATACCAGATTCTTTATAATAAACCGAGTTCAGAATAATAAAGATCATCGTGATCTCATTTGTTATGGCCTGAATAAAAGATCTCTCATCTTTATTGATTTTATCTTTTGGCAGGATGCAACATACAAGTATTTTTAAGTTCTGAGGACCGGAAATGACT
This sequence comes from Bacteroidota bacterium, assembly GCA_003250475.1. Classification (GTDB taxonomy): domain Bacteria; phylum Bacteroidota; class Bacteroidia; order Bacteroidales; family VadinHA17; genus SR-FBR-E99. The sequence continues at coordinate 5,709 of QKGI01000006.1, forward strand.
GTGCTCAGGCCGGGGCTGGCCTGGTTATCAACTATCATCCTGTTACTGACATGTGGATAATCAATAATAACACCCGGCCTCTTCTCCAGTTGCTCGTATATTGTTCTGCCGTTATTATTGTCAATGATCCTGAACAAAACCCAGCTGGCATTGACAATCCCTAAGACCCGGTCACCGAAGAAATACAGAGTCTTTTTGAAATCATTCCTTGTTTCGGGAAATTTATCGCTGCTGTTGAAGATAGACTTGATTTGTTGAATCTGAACATTAACCTGGCCGATATACCTGAATGAGTCAAAAAGCCTTTCCTCAACTGATTTCTTGTCATTATTGATTTTTTCAATCACTGCCTTCTGCCTGGCAGCCTCTTTTCTGTAAAGATTCAATATCAGGATGTTGAGAAGGAATAAGATTATCAAAAGCAGGCCTTCACCTATCTCTTCCTCAAGAATAAGTCTTTTGGTTATATGTACCGGGCTGTCGATCAGTTGAGGGATATAAATAATTAAACCGAACAGTGCCAGGTAAATAACAAAATATACGATCTGCAGCTGGGAGGGATGAAAACTTATCTTTTTCATGATTAATATTATTCGACTATGTAAATTACAAACTGACAAAACCTTTAATTCCGATGGGAAGCTGACACATTTTTAATTACGCACTACGCCATAAAACAGTTGAGATCCTTTCAGGCATCAATAACTTTAATTACAATAAAAGTGGCAGGTGGTTAGTTCAGGGGTGTCTTTGCAGTGCAACATACTTAATTGAGATTTCTCTGTCTTGTCCGTTATCTCTGTCGCATAGCAGCACTTAAAATTAACCATTTTAACAATACGTTTACCTTCTGCTGATTTTTTTTCTGCAATGGCATAAGTTTCCTGCTGGTTTTGTGTTTATTATTACAGTAAGGCAATATGATCAGGATTTCAATAAATCAAAGATGGGGACTGGCTGTTATGGCTGCACTGCTGATGACGCTTGGTGTCCCTGAAGTATCAGCCCGGCAGTCCAATGAAGGGGTGATACCTGAAAGCCGGGGCAGAGACAGTGTCAGTTGCACTGAATCTATCTCCCTGTATAAAACCCTTTACCTGAACCGGGATATTGGAAAGGCCCTCGTGGTCTGGAAGACAGTTCTGGCTGAGTGTCCTTCCTCTTCAGAAGAAATTTATGCTGACGGAGAGTCAATGTATAATGAACTATTCAACTCCACAGGTGAAACGGCATATATTGATTCGATGCTTATGGTTATTACGCAGCGGACCTTCTATTTTAACGGTAAGGCTGAAAATGACCTCCGTAAATCTGACCTGCTTTTTACCCTTGCAGGAGATGACCCTGCATACCTGGGACTGTGTTATAATATTTTGATCGAGGTAGCCGAGAGCTGGCCGGATCAGATGGATTGTGACCATTTTGTGCTTTTGGCAACAGTTGCAGCCAGTTTATATGCGATGGACATAATTGATGCTGAAGAGTTGAGACATGCCTTCGTAAAGGCTATCGGCACTGTCGATACCCGGGCGGAAGAAAACCCGGGGAACTGCATGAATCATGAGGATCTCAAAAACATGGAGACATTTTTCCGGACAATCGGTGTAATGACATGTGCAGATATAGAGCTGCTCTACTCGCAGAAGATTGACCGCAACTTCAGGGATACAGTATTGGTTAATAAGGTTTTCAACATGCTGACTGAAACCGGATGCACCGGTTCGGACCTCTATTACAACGTAGCCGTCAAGATGTTCGCCAACGACAGGTCGGCAACAAATGCGGTCAGGCTGGCTGAACTGAACGTGGCCCGCAACAACATCGAAAGGGCCATCTCATATTTCACTGAAGCATATAACCGGGACACCAGCAGTCTGGTCAGGTCCGGCGTGATTACCAGGGTCGCAGCTATGGAACTCTCCCAGGGAAAGAGGCAGGAGGCCAGGAACAGGGCCGAGCATGCATGGCAGCTGAATAACAGGAACGGAGAGGCGCTCCTTATCCTGGCTGATTGTTATGCCGGAGCCAGTTTCGGTAACGATTTTGACGATCATTCAGCATACTGGGTGGCTGTCGATTATTTACAGGCAGCCAGGGAGGTTGATCCCTCCCTGAAGACAATCGCGGATGAGAAAATCAAAACTTACTCTATGCTTTTTCCAACACGGGAAGAGTGCTTTTACCGGAGGATACTTGATGAGGGAGTGGTCTACAATGTAGGCGGCTGGATCAATGAAATAACCCGGGTCAGGTTCAGGAAAGAATAGCAGCTTAAATTACTGTCAATAACAGTCCTATCGCACAATCCTCAGAATAGGAGGAATTACCTGTATGCTAAAAATACCCGCTTATCAAAGATGGGTATGTGAGGTAAGAAGATATTAATTGTAGTTAGGACTCAGGCTGCCCGGCGAGTTATCCCTGGACAGCAATGGCAATGTATATCAGAAACAAAAATGCCTTAAATCGTTGAATTTAAGGCATCTGAGTAAAATTTACTTTTAAGGTTGTGGAGATAAGGGGAATCGAACCCCTGACCTTGTGACTGCCAGTCACACGCTCTAGCCAACTGAGCTATATCCCCTCGGTATTAAGAACTCTCCCCGGCAGGACGTTGTATCCCATATTCCCGGAGTGGTGCAAATATAGAATTTTTTTCCTAATCACTTTATCTCTTCGGGTAGGAGATGACAAACAATTTTGTAACTTTGAGGTGCCTATAAGAGCATTATTATGGAACTGAAGAAAAACGAAAAGGCAAACCTCGAGAACAAAAAGTCATTGTTCCTGCAGATAGGTATCATCCTTGCCCTGATAGTCTGCCTCGTTGCACTGGAGTGGACCAGCGGACAAAAGAGGGATTCTGCTTTCGATGGCATGAGTGAAGAAGCCATTGAGGAGGAACAGATACCTGTAACCGAGGAGACACCCCCTGAGGAGATACCGCCTCCTGAGGTTACTGTCACTGACCTGTTTGAGATAGTGGAAGATGACGTGGTCATTGATAACGAGGTGAAATTCGAAGACGATGAGACATCGGAAGACAAGGTCGTTGAGATTTACGCACCGGTTCTGCAGGCTGAAGAAGAAGAGACCGAGGATGAGATTTTCGTCATAGTGGAAGATATGCCTAAGTTCAGGGGAGGCGACATAAACAAGTTCCGCGAGTGGGTACAGAAGCGTGTCCGTTATCCGGAACTTGCCGCTGAAAATGGCATCCAGGGAAGGGTTTTCATAACCTTCGTTGTAGAGACTAACGGCAATGTGAGCAATGTGACCATCACCCGTAGCGTGGATGCTCTGCTTGATGAAGCTGCAAAAGAAGCCGTGGCAGCATCACCCAAATGGGAGCCTGGCATGCAGCGCGGCAGGCCTGTGAGGGTGCGGTATTCAATACCGATAATCTTCCAGCTCCAGTAAGAAACTGTATTCAAAAGCATATATAAACCCCGCCGTCACCATGATTTGCGGGGTTTTAAATATTACGGCGATGAAAATAAAATTTTACCTGCTTTTCGTCATGGCATTGCTTATAGCAGATTATGGATCAGCCCAGACAATAACAGATACAGTTTCCACAACAACTTCCTCCGATACCGGTGCCGTGGTCGATATGACACCGGCACCCAGTAATGAGAGCGACTCAACTGATAACCGCCCCTGGGTGGTCGTTGATGTTATGCCTTCTTTCAAAGGCGGGGATATCAATAAGTTCAGGAACTGGGTCCAGATGCACCTGAGCTATCCGGAAGCAGCTGCCAGGGAGGGTATTCACGGAGTGGTGATAATATCATTTGTTGTTGAGAGAGATGGACGTGTCAGTAATGTAAAAGTGGCGAGGAGCGCCCATCATGTACTTGACAAAGCTGCCATGCGGGTTGTTTCCAGGTCTCCCGGATGGAAACCGGCATATATTAAAGGAGAACCGCAAAGGGTAAGATACTCAATCCCCATAATATTCGGCCTTTAATAACGTTTATTTCATTAAGTGTAAAATTGATCCCGTCTACTCCGGACAGCGGATCTGAAAATAGAGACTTATGAAAAGGACTTTCGGAATTTTATTTATTGCAACACTGCTTTTATCAGGCTGCGGCTCTGCCAGGAAACAGCTTGAAACAGGTAACTACGACGCAGCCATAAACAAGGCTGTGACTGATCTCAGAAAAAATCCCAAAAGCGAGAAAGACATCGAGACCCTTGAACGGGCCATGAACATCGCCCTGGATCAGGATAATGAGAAAATTAGGTTCCTCAAAATGGAAGGACGTGCCAACGCATGGGACGAGATCTATCTCATCTATAAGAAGATGAGTGACCGCCAGACGGCCGTGCGTACAGTCACTCCCATACAGTTTGAAGGAAGGACCATCGAATGGCCATACGTCGATTATATGCAGGAGATGATCATTGCAAAAAAGAATGCGGCGGATTTTTACTATGCACATGGCCAGGAGCTGATGAAAAACGGCACTAAGGATTCATACAGGCAGGCATATGCCGAGTTTGAAAGAGCAAGGGAATATGCCGGCGACTATGAAGGAATAGACCTGATGATGCAGGAAGCAAGGTATCTTGGCATCAGCAGGGCTTACGTCACAATCAAGAACTACTCAGCGATTAAGTTTCCTGAGGAGTTTGAAAAGGAGCTGCTGGCTCTTGATCTTCCCCGGCTTAACAGCGAATGGGTGGAGTACTACACTTCCCTGCCGGATAATGACACCCAGATTGACTACCTGGTAAATGTCAACCTCAGGTCGGTGAGCGTCAGTCCGGACAGACAATTCCAGCGCGACAGCCTCGTTAAGGCAACCGTTGAGGATGGCTTTGATTATGTCAAGGATGCCAGAGGCAACGTGATGAAGGATTCGCTGGGTAACGATGTGAAAGTAAAGAAATACAAAAATCTGCAGTGTGCACTCATCCAGACCTTCCAGGTTAAGGAATGTGTCATTCAGGGTGACGTGGAGATGATGGCTCTCTATCCGGAGAAGACGATCAAAAAGGAACCTATAGGCGCCAGCTCAAACTTCGAGCATGTTTCTGCCAGGGCAATAGGCGATGTCAACGCTCTGTCAGCAGACCAGAAAAGAATGCTGCAGTCACAGGTTGTAGAGTTTCCACCTGATATCGACATGGTTATCATGTGCACTGAAAACCTGAAGACGGCGATAAGAGGTTTCATGGAGGCAAACAGGAGGTATATTAATTAGTTTGTATTAATTTTGACGCCCTCCCCGTAAGCCATCCGGCCTACGGGTATACTCCCTCCTGAAAGGGAGGGGACATACTGTTTATTAATTACTGCAACAGATAGAAAAAGCGATATTAATCGGGGTTATCACCCCGGAGATCAGTGAGGGCAGTGCCCGTGATTATCTGGATGAGCTGGCTTTCCTTGCCAAGACGGCAGGGGCAGAGCCTGTCAGGTCATTCCTGCAGCGCGTTGATCATACCAACCCGCGTACCTTCGTCAATAAAGGAAAGATCGGGGAGATAGCGGCTTTCGTCACAGCAAATGAGATCACGCTTGCCATTTTTGATGATGAGCTAACACCCAGTCAGATACGTAATATCGAACAGGAGCTGGGTTGCAGGATCATTGATCGTACTAACCTCATTCTTGATATTTTCGCAGCACGGGCCCGTACATCACATGCCCGCGCCCAGGTAGAACTGGCACAATACCAGTACCTGCTGCCCAGGCTGACAGGTATGTGGACTCACCTAGAAAGACAGCGGGGAGGAATAGGCCTTCGTGGTCCCGGTGAAACGGAAATTGAGACAGACAGGCGAATAATAAGGGATAAGATAACCAGGCTGAAAGAGCAGCTGAAGAAAATCGACACCCAGATGAGCACGCAGCGAAAAGGACGCGGTAAAATGGTAAGGGTGTCACTGGTAGGCTATACCAATGTGGGCAAGTCAACCCTGATGAACAGAATAAGCAAGACTGACCTCTTTGCCGAAGACAAGCTCTTTGCGACACTTGACACCACCGTGAGAAAGGTGGTGGTTGGCAACCTGCCGTTCCTGTTATCTGACACCGTCGGATTTATCCGTAAGCTCCCTCATGATCTTGTTGAGTCGTTCAAGTCAACCCTTGACGAGGTAAGAGAGTCCGACCTCCTCCTCCATGTAATTGATATTTCACATCCGGGATTCGAAGAACAGGTGGCAGTTGTCAATGCCACACTGCAGGAACTGGGCTCACTTAATAAACCTACAATCCTGGTATTTAATAAGATAGACAAGTTTACTTTTGTCGAGAAGGATGAAGATGACCTCACTCCGGTAAAAAAAGAAAACCTGTCGCTTGATGACCTGCGCCGGACATGGATGGCCGGGGGAGAGGAGAGGAGATCAGTATTCATCTCGGCAAAGACCAGGAAGAATATTGAAGAACTAAGGTTGATGCTCTATGAGGAGGTAAGGAAGATTCACGTGAAAAGGTATCCTTACAACGACTTCCTCTATGAAGAGTAGCCTGTTATCACCTCAACAGACCGGCTGAAATCATGTATTCAGCTATCTGCACTGCATTGGTAGCGGCTCCCTTACGTATGTTATCTGCCACCACCCACAGGTTAAGTGTTTTTTCCTGTGAGAAATCACGTCTTATTCTCCCGACGAACACCTCATCGCGGTCATGCGCTATGACAGGCATCGGGTATTTCAGCTCCGCAGGGTTATCATACAGGATGATCCCGGGAGTCTCTGCCATGATAGCTCTTACCCTGTCAAGGTCAAATTCATGTTCGAACTCAATGTTGACTGCTTCGCTGTGTCCTCCCTTTACCGGTACCCTGACAGCGGTGGCAGTGACACGTATCCCCTCTTCATCAAGAATCTTGTGGGTCTCATTCACAAGTTTCATCTCTTCCCTTGTATAACCGTTATCAAGAAAAGTATCACAATGGGGTAGGCAGTTCATGTCAATGGGATAGGGATAAGCCATTTCACTGCTCAGACCTCTTCTTTCATTATCAAGCTGTGTAACAGCCTTGACGCCGGTGCCCGTCACCGACTGGTATGTTGATATAACAAGTCTCCTGACCTTATATTCGCGGTGAAGCGGTGCAACAGCCATGAGCAACTGAATGGTCGAGCAATTGGGGTTGGCAATGATCCTGGTAGCGGCGTTTATGACGGAGGCATTTATCTCTGGTACAACAAGAGGTATTTCCTTTTCCATACGCCAGGCAGAAGAATTGTCTATTACTACTGTCCCGTTTTCAGCAAATACCGGCGCCCATTCCTTTGATGTAGCCGCCCCGGCTGAAAAGAGTGCCACGTCAGGCATAGCCTCAACGGCCTCCATAACGCTTATTACCTTCACGGGCTTGCCCCGGAAGATCACCTCTTTGCCTCCGGAACGCTCCGATGCTGCCGGGAAAAGCCTGTCGACAGGGAAACTCCTCTCCTCCAGAACCTTCAGCATCATCCTGCCTACCATGCCTGTGGCTCCGATAACTGCTACTTTCATTTTGTTATTATTTGAAAAATAATTGCGAACTTTATATTGAAAAGTGCGACAAATTTAACTCTTTTTTAGTCCCGCTGCATGAAAAAGATTATGGTATTGTCGCTGCTGCCATTCTATCTCTCTTTAACGGCCCAGGTCTTATATGACTTCGAGGATGGTACAGTTAACGGATGGGTCTTCAACCAGCCGGGAAGGTGGATAGCTGAGGATATCTCACCCCTGAGTGGTAATTACTCATTGCATCATATTTATGACAGCAATATCGCATCAGCAGACGCTGCTATGTTTTCCATTGCCGGATTATGCCCTTCGTGCAGTGAGGTAAAATGGGAGTTTTCCATTCGTTATGCAACAGACCCTTCATCCTCAAACAGATGGGCCTTCATTCTCATGAGCGACTCCGGGCCTTCTGAAATTGCCGGCGGGGGTATTTATAGCGGTTTTGTTGCCGGTGTGAACCTTACCGGGTATGATGACACACTGAGGTTGTGGCATGTGTCGGAAGGAAAGGCAGAAGCAGTGGTCACCACAGATATCAACTGGCAGGAGGATGTCGGAAGTCTCGGCATGGCAACCATCACTGTCACCGGAAAACCGGACGGCAGATGGAATGTCGGGATGGTATGGAACAAACTATACCAGCCTGATGCCGGATCACAGACAGAGGGGTGGGAGTACGGAGAGTGGGAAGGACAGAAGGAAATACTCACCACTGCAGGATACTCAGGCATACTTTACATATATACTTCAACGAGAGACAGATTGTTATGGGTTGACGATATAATGGTTCAGGGAATCTTCATCCCCGATACTGAACCGCCTGTTCCTTTATCAGTCTCTGCTCTCGGGCAAAATATGCTCCAGGTAATCTTTGATGAGGAGCCTGATGCATCTTTTACCCATCCAGGAAATATCACCCTGGAAAGTAATGTGGAAATTGCAGAGGTGACAAAGACAGGTCGGACAGTCTATCGTCTGTACCTTAAAGACGCCATCCGCAACAGACAGACCGAAGTGATGCATATAGGCACTTTGTGCGATCTTGCGGGAAACTGCAACAGTGATATCTCATTCAGCTTTTACCCTGCGTTTGCTGTTACCGGAGATATAATAATAACGGAGATTATGGCTGATCCCACTCCGTCACACGGACTTCCGGAGAGAGAATACCTGGAGATAACAAATCGTACTCGAGACAGCCTCTATCTTGGCGGCATGTACCTGGTAGCCGGGAGAGACACTGTGTCTATGGACGCAGAGTGGATACCGGCATCGGGGAGAATTATCCTCTGCTCTGATGCCTTCAAAAATGAGTTTCTTGGTTTTGGCCGTGTCATGGGGCTTACACCATTGCCGTCACTGAACGATGACGGGGAGATTATCGCCCTGCGTGATACAGTGGGGATGCTCATTCATGCTGTCAGTTACTCTCCGGAGTTTGTTGGTGACGGTCCGCGTTCATACGGGGGCTGGGCAGCAGAAATGACAGACCAGGATAATCCTTTCAATGAACCTTATATATGGTGTCCGTCGGATGATCCTTCCGGCGGCACTCCGGGCCGTGCCAATTCAGTTGATCTCACCCTGCCAGACTCCAGATGCCCACAGGTTTTAGCTATATGGCCTCTGTCACCGGATACCCTTGCTGTTCTTTTTGATGAGACCGTGATGCTTACATACCGTGAGCCCTGGATGGCAGATGACAAGGAGACATTCCCGGCATCGTCCGGTGATCCAGCTGACCGACTGGTTATTGTTCCCCTGCATAATGAGATCAGGCCCGGGAAAATATATTCAATAAATATCCCCACACATATCACTGACTTTGCAGGTAACATACCATGCACAATCGATTTGTCAACAGGAATCCCTATGCATCCCATGCCGGGTGACATACTCTTCAATGAAATACTGCCTGACCCGGGAGATGGGTGTGTTGAATATGTTGAGCTCTATAATAACTCGGTGATGATATTTGATCTGTCGGATCTTTCACTTGCAAACAGTTTTACTGCTGCGCCTGTTTATCCCTCTAAAATACGCCGCCAGCTTCTTCCCGGGAAATATATCTGCCTCACCACTGACCGGATGAATGTTATCGGCCAATATCCATGTGCCGATATTGCGGGTGTCTTTGAGGTAGACCGTCTTCCTGCATTACCCGACGACAGGGGAACAGTGGTGTTGTACGACCAATATCTCAACATTGTTGACCATGTTGACTACTCTGATGATATGCATCTGATCTTCCTTTCAGGTAAAGAAGGCGTTGCGCTTGAGAAAGTCTCTCCTTCCCTTAAGTCTGATATTCCCGGCAACTGGCATTCTGCCTCCGAGGCCTGCGGCTGGGGTACTCCGGGTGCAGCAAACTCTGTCACAGTAAATACGGATGAAGATGCGAAAGGACTGACCCTTTCATCATCCAGGGTCTCGCCTGACGGTGACGGCTTCGAGGATGTTATCTCTGTTAATATTTTTCCCGGGGGAGAGGATAATATTATTTCCGTTACCGTTTACAATGATCGCGGATACCCTGTCAGAAGAC